>CAYJBU010000163.1:0-5775 GCA_964368155.1 uncultured Eubacteriales bacterium
GAGGATAACGCAGTTAAAGGTGCAATTTGGGCAATTTTAGGCGTGGTTCGGATTATATCGGTCAGGCTATATTAATTTGAATAATTATTATTAAGTTAATCAAAGGCTTTTGATAATTCTTACAAAATAAACTTTTTTATCAAAAAGCCTTTACATTTTGCATATATTCTGATATCATATTTGATTAGGATATAAAATTTTTGAAAGAAGGTATAGTATGAATAAGGCTTATTTAGTTTTGGAAAATGGTGCTACATTCTGTGGTGACTCTTTCGGTGCTGTTGGTTCTACAATGGCTGAAGTAGTTTTTACAACAGGAATGACTGGTTTTTTAGAAACGCTTAGCGATAAAAGTAATTATGGACATATTGTTGTTCAAACTTTTCCGTTGATAGGTTGCTATGGTGTTATTTCTTCTGATTTTGAAAGTGATTTTCTTTCTCCCTCCGCTTATATTGTAAAAGAATGGTGTCAAATCCCCTCCAATTTTAGAACTGAAGGGGATTTAGACACCTTTTTGAAAGAAAAAAATATAATCGGTCTATGTGGGATAGATACTAGAGCACTTACAAAGATAATCAGAGAACAAGGCGCAATGAATGGGGTTATTACGAATGACCCAGCAACAGTAAATTTTGATGAATTACGTGCATATAAAACAGAAAAGGCAGTAGCAACTGTTTCTGTTAAAGAATCTTACACAATTAACGGTGAAAAAGATGAGTTAAATGTAGCGATACTTGATTTAGGCTGCAAAAACAGCTTGATTAACGAAATTAAGAGCAGAGTAAAATCTGTGACTGTGTGTCCTTTTGACACTACAGCACAACAGTTAAAAGAAATGAATATAGATGCTGTGGTTCTCTCAAGCGGTCCATCAGACCCAAAAGAAAACGAGGTTGTAATTGGAAACGTTAAAAGCATGATTGAAGCTGAACTTCCAATTCTTGGAATTTGCTTAGGCCACTCTATTTTAGCATTGGCAAATGGTTTTGACACAGTAAAACTCAAATATGGACACAGAGGTTCAAATCAACCCGTTAAAAATCTTGAAACAGGCAGAGTTTACATCACTTCACAAAACAATGGCTTTGTTGTAAAATCAGAGAGTATCAACAGTGCTACAGCAAAAGAACTATATGTAAATGTAAATGACAAAACTTGTGCAGGAATTAAATATGATAATATCAACTCAGTAGGAATTCAATTTTTCCCAAACACTTGTGAGGGTCACTTGAACACAGGATTTATTATTGATGAATTTATGCAAAACATCAAATAATAATAAAACATTGACTTTGACAGTGCTGAAAAAACGATTTTATATAGCCGAATACGGCAGAACGGAGTTAGAATATGCCTTTAAATAAAGATATAAAAAAAGTATTGGTTATAGGTTCAGGGCCTATAGTTATTGGACAAGCAGCCGAGTTTGACTATGCTGGAACTCAAGCTTGCAGAGCTTTAAGAGAAGACGGAATTGAAATTGTTCTTGTTAACTCAAATCCTGCGACCATAATGACAGATAATGCAATGGCAGACAAGATATACATCGAGCCATTAAATTTAACTACAATAAAAAGAATAATAAAAAAAGAAAAACCAGACAGCATTCTTTCAGGTTTTGGTGGACAAACAGGTCTCACACTTTCTATGCAACTTGCAAAAGAGGGCTTTTTGGCTGAAAACGGTGTTAGACTATTAGGTGCATCGCCAGAGACAATAGACAAAGCCGAGGATAGACAAATCTTCAAAGATACAATGGAAGAAATTAACCAACCTTGTATTCCATCAAAAGTTGTAACTACTGTTGAGGGCGCACTCGAGTTTGTTAAAGTAATCGGTTACCCTGCAATCATTCGCCCTGCTTTCACACTTGGTGGTTCAGGTGGAGGTATTGTTAACAACGAAGAAGAGATGATTCAAGTAGCCACCAACGGGCTTGAGCTCTCCCCTATCACACAAATTCTAGTTGAAAAATGTATCTCAGGTTGGAAAGAAATTGAATACGAAGTAATTAGAGACAGTGCAAAAAACGCCATTACTGTGTGTTCAATGGAAAACATTGACCCTGTTGGAGTTCACACAGGCGATAGCATTGTTGTTGCTCCTGCTCTCACACTATCGAGTGTAGAGGCTTCCTTCCTAAGAACTGCTGCTATTAACATTGTTGAGTCTTTGGGTGTTGAAGGTGGATGTAACGTGCAATTCGCACTTCACCCAACATCATTTGAATACGCAGTTATCGAGGTTAACCCTCGTGTGTCACGTTCATCTGCTCTTGCTTCAAAAGCAACAGGATACCCAATAGCAAAAGTTGCGGCAAAAATCGCAATAGGGTATACTCTCGATGAAATTGTAAACGCAGTTACAGGAATTACTTATGCGGCTTCAGAACCAACAATTGACTATGTAGCACTTAAATTCCCAAAATGGCCTTTTGATAAATTTGTATATGCAAAAAGAAATCTTGGCACACAAATGAAAGCTACAGGCGAAGTTATGTCCATGGGCGACAGCTTTGAAATGGCTTTGATGAAAGCAGTTCGCGGAGCAGAAATTTCGCTTGATAATCTTGATTACGCTCCGTTTAGAAAAGAAAGCACTGAAAGCTTATGGGAAATAGTTAAAGCTGCTACAGACCAAAGACTGTTTGCTGTTTCAGAATTAATTAGAAGAGATGTCGACTTAACTGAGATACACGAAGTCACAATGATGGACATTTTCTTCCTTTCAAAAATGAAAAATCTCATTGATTTTGAAAAGGAAATCGAAAACACAAATATCAGTTACGAACAATTCCTAATAGCTAAAAAATTCGGTTATATCAATTCGACTTTAGAAAGAATTTCCGGAAATAAAGTTACATTTGAATTAAATGAAACTTATAAAATGGTTGACACATGCGCAGCAGAATATGGAGCAAAAACTCCATATTTCTACGGTGTTTACACAACAGAGGAAGAGGGCAGCGAAAACGAAGCACTCGACTTTATTGGAAAAACCGACAAAGAAACCATTCTTGTTTTAGGTTCGGGTCCAATCAGAATCGGTCAAGGAATTGAGTTTGACTATGCCTCTGTTCACTGTGTTCACGCACTTCAAAAATTAGGCTATGAAGTTGTTATCATAAACAACAATCCTGAAACTGTTTCGACAGATTTCGACACAGCAGACAGACTATATTTTGAGCCACTTTGCCCTGAAGATGTCATGAACATCATCAATTTAGAAAAACCAATAGGTGTTTTCGTTGCATTCGGTGGACAAACTGCAATTAAACTTACAAAAACATTAGCGCAAAACAATATCAAAATCTTTGGTACAAGCGCAGACAGCATTGACGCAGCCGAGGACAGAGAGCGTTTTGACGCAGTTCTTGAAAAATGTGGAATTAAACGTCCAAGCGGTTTCACTGTAATGACAAAAGATGAAGCTATGGACGCTGCTCAAAAACTCGAATATCCTGTATTGATGAGACCATCTTATGTTCTAGGTGGACAAAACATGATTATCGCCTACAACGATGAAGATATTGAAGAATACATGGAAATTATCTTGAGGCAAAAACAAGAAAACCCAGTGTTAATCGACAAATATATCAGTGGATTGGAACTTGAAGTCGACGCAATTTGTGATGGTGATGATATATTAATCCCTGGAATTATGGAACACATCGAAAGAACCGGTGTCCATTCAGGTGACAGTATCGCTGTATATCCAGCTACAAATATTGACGACACAATGACAGCGACAATCATTGATACAACTGAAAAAATTTGTCGTGAACTCGGCGCAATCGGCTTGATGAACCTACAATACATCATAATGGACGGCGAATTATATGTTATAGAAGTTAACCCAAGAGCTTCAAGAACTGTTCCATATTTAAGCAAGGTTACAGGTGTTCCAATGGGCGAGCTTGCTACAAAAGTAAGTCTTGGCTTCAAACTAAAGGATTTAAGTTTTGGAACTGGATTATATAAAACTTCGCCATATGTAGCTGTTAAAGTGCCTGTATTCTCATTTGAAAAATTGACCGACGTTGACACACAACTCGGACCTGAAATGAAATCCACTGGTGAGGTTTTGGGAATTGGTAACAATTTAGAAGAGGCATTGTACAAAGGTTTGGTTGCAGCAGGCAACAAAATGAAAGTCAACTCAGGCAGTGTTTTCATCACTGTAAGAGATCAAGACAAAGCTGAAATCAGCGAAATTGCAAAAAAATTCTTTAAACTAGGCTTTAAGATTTATGCTACAAAGGGAACTGCCTCCGTTTTAGAAAACTCTGGACTTCCAGTTGAAGCAGTAGATAAAATCCACGAGAGTACTACTAATACTCTAACCTTGCTTGAAAGCAGAACAGTAGACTATATCATTTCTACTTCTGCAAAAGGCAGAAATCCAGCTCGTGACAGTGTTAAAATCAGAAGAAAAGCTACATTGCTTGGAATTCCTTGCCTGACTTCAATCGACACTGCAAATGCACTAGTGGACAGCTTGAGAAGTAAATTCAACTCCTCAAACATGGAGATTGTTGACATCAACGACATGAGAGACACAAAACAACTTATCAGTTTTGTTAAAATGCATGGTACTAGCAACGACTACATCTATATAGATTGCTTCAAAAATAATATCAGCTCGCCTGAATTTTTATCTATCTTCCTTTCGGACAGAAATGTTGGTATCGGTGGTGACGGAGTTATTCTAATTGCACCATCAAAAATTGCAGATGTCAAAATGCTAATGTATAACCGTGACGGCAGTGAGGGTAAAATGTGCGGAAACGGAATTCGTTGCGTTGCTAAATATGTTTATGACAACGACATTGTGAAGAAAGATAATATCTTAATTGAAACTGCTACTGGAATTAAAGAGTGCGAAGTTTTCACAAGAGAGAAAAAAGTCTTTAAAGTGAAAGTTCACATGGGCAAGGCAATTTTCGAGAGTGAAAAAATCCCAACAACCCTTGAGGGTGACATTGTAAAAGATAGAGAGCTTTTCGTAGGTGGTATCCCTTATAGCGTGACATGCCTATCAGTTGGAAATCCACACTGTGTAGTTTTCACAGGCTCGGTGGATAAAATAGACTTAAGCGAAATAGGACCAAAATTTGAACATCACGATGTTTTCCCCGATAACATCAACACAGAATTCGTTGAGGTTATTGACAAAAACACAATCAAAATGCGTGTTTGGGAGCGTGGCATTGGCGAAACTCCTGCTTGCGGAACAGGCGCTTGCGCAGCAGCAGTAGCAGCAGTTATTAACGAAAAATGCAACATGAACGAAGACATTCGTGTAATACTCAAAGGTGGAGAACTAGTTGTAAATTATAACGATGACCGTATTTTACTAACAGGCGGATGCGAAAAAGTGTTTGAGGGTGTTGTTGAGATTTAATTAATCTATCTCACTTTTTTCAATAACACAAAGTTTAAATTAAATACCCGATACTACTCAATATCAAAGGCTGAGATGAAATCACAATTTTCATCTCAGCCTATTTTTTGTATTATTTAATCATTTTTTTCAAATACATTCCTGTATATGATTTTTCATTTTTCGCAATTTGTTCTGGGGTGCCAATTGCAATGATTTCTCCCCCCTTGTCGCCACCCTCGGGACCTAGGTCAATTACATGGTCAGCAGTTTTAATCAAATCTAGGTTGTGCTCAATAACCAAAACTGTGTTACCTGTGTCGACCAAAGTCTGCAAAACATCAATCAATTTATGAACATCAGCAATATGCAGTCCTGTTGTCGGCT
>CAYJBU010000164.1:0-5752 GCA_964368155.1 uncultured Eubacteriales bacterium
CTTTCTATTACGAATATGATATAGCAGAGAACATATAAAAAAACCCTCTGCAAATTTTGCAGAGGGCGAATTATCGCGGTACCACCTCAGTTTATTGCATATTTTACAACATGCAACCTTAGCGAAGCACTAACATGCTTCTGCACTGTAACGTGTGCTTACGGCTCACCTCTAATAAAGTAAAACTTGTTCAAAGGGCTACTCAGGAATGTATTTGGGCAAAATCACACTGTCTGCTCACACCAACCGCAAACTCTCTTAAAGTAGATAACACTTACTTTTTTCCGTCACTGTATTTACATTAATTATAATGGTATGAATAGGTTTTGTCAAGTGAAATTTTTGTTTTTAATAAACCATTTTTACATTTTTAATTAAAAGGATTTTCCCCTGGGTACAACATTCCTTTTGGTCTGTTGAAGTCGATATCTTCCACAGGAACATCTAAGAACTTAAACACATTATATAGCACTTTGCCAAAATGCCCAAAAGCTACTGCTCCGTGATGAGGGTAATTCTTCTCAACTAATACATTTCTGTAAAATCTTCCCATTTCAGGAATAGCAAAAACTCCAATAGCTCCAAATGAACGAGTTGCAACAGGCAATACTTCACCGTGGGCAATATATGCTCTCAACTTGCAATCTGCTGTGCTTTGCAATCTGAAGAATGTGATGTCTCCAGGTATAATATCTCCCTCGAGTGTTCCTTGTGTAACCTCTTCAGGCAATGCTCTAGCCATTATTTTTTGATATTTCATTTCACAGAATGAAAGTTTATCTGCGGCTGTATTTCCACAATGGAATCCCATAAATGTATCTTTATGTGTATAATTAAACTTATTATATATGTCGGTTTCAAACATATCTTTTGGAACTGTGTTGTTGATGTCTAGCAAGGTTACAGTATCATCACTTACAACTGTTCCTATAAACTCACTCACAGCACCCCAAATATCAACTTCGCATGATACGGGAATGCCTTGCTTCGCTAGTCTTCCGTTAACATAACATGGAACAAATCCAAATTGCGTTTGGAATGCAGGCCAACATTTTCCAGCAATGACAGCAAATTCTCTTGAGCCTTTATGGTCACGAACCCAATCTAGCAATGTCAATTCATACTGTGCTAGTTTTTCAAGAATTTCAGGCTTTTTATTCCCTTTTCCAAGCTCGTTTTCCATATCTTTCACAATTGCTGGAATTCTTTCGTCTCCCTTGTGCATGTGGAATGCTTCGAACAAATCAAGCTCTGAATTCTCTTCAATCTCAACACCGATGTCATATAGCTTTTTAATTGGTGCATTGCAAGCTAAAAAGTCTTGTGGACGTGGTCCAAAGCCAATAACTTTTAAGTTTCTAAGACCAATTATTGCTTTTGCAAGTGGAACAAATTCAGCCATCATTTCTGCACATTCTGTAGCAGTTCCAACTGGGTAGTCAGGAATAAATGCTTTGATTTCTCTGAGTTTCAAGTTATAGCTAGCATTTAACATTCCACAATATGCATCGCCTCTATCATCAAGAAGTTTATCTCCTGCTTCTTCTGCCGCTGCAATGAACATTGTAGGACCATCAAAATATTTTGCTAAAAGAGTTTCGGCTGTCTCAGGACCAAAGTTTCCTAAAAAGACTACAAGGGCATTACATTTTGCTGATTTAACTTCTTCAAGTGCTTTGAGCATATCGAGCTCACCCTCGACCACTGTTGGACATTCATATAATTGTCCATACTTTGAAGTATACTCTTTCACTATTTCAATCCTTCTTCTCTCAGAAAGACTCATTGGAAAGCAGTTACGGCTAACTGCAACTATTCCGAGTTTAACTTGTGGGATATTTATCATTATAATCGCAACCTTTCTTTTAATCTATATTTGATATTGTTCTTGAATTAGTTTAAGTCGCACAATTCAAAAGCCGAACTGTGCGACAAAATTATTTTACCCAAACAAAACACTGTTAAGAACACTTTCTAAGTATTCTTGTTTTCCTGAACCAGGAAGCTCAGGTGCTCCCATATCTTCTGCGTATTTTGCAAGTTCTTCAAGATTTGTTGTTCCGTCAATGATTTTTTTGCCGATTTCACTTTCAAAGCTAGAATAACGCTCTTTTACAAACTCGTCAATTCTGCCATCTTCAATAATTTCAACTGCTTTGATTAAACCAAGTGCAAATCCATCCATACCAGCAATGTAGGCTAAGAACATATCTTCATCTGTATAGCTTGCACGTCTTGTTTTACTGTCAAAGTTAAGTCCACCGTTTGGCATTCCACCGGATTTTAATATCTCATACATGCAAAGAGTTGTATCATATATATTTGTTGGGAATTGGTCAGTATCCCAACCTAATAGCATATCGCCTTGGTTAGCGTCAACAGAACCTAACATACCATTCATTGCTGAAACACGTAAATCATGTTGGAATGTATGACCTGCTAATGTTGCATGGTTTGCTTCAATGTTCATTTTAAAGTCTTTATCAAGACCATATTGGCGAACAAAAGCAATTGCAGTAGCTGCGTCAAAGTCATATTGATGTTTCATAGGCTCTTTTGGCTTTGGCTCGATGAAGAAATCACCTGTAAAGCCGATTTTTCTACCGTAGTCAACTGCTAATCTCATTAATTTAGCAATATTTTCTTGCTCAAATTTCATATCAGTGTTCAAAAGAGTTTCATAACCCTCACGTCCACCCCAGAAAACATAACCTTTACCGCCAAGTTTTACAACTATATCAAGCACTTTTTTGATTTGAGCAGCTGCTGCACAGAAAACATCTGCACTGTTAGAGCTTCCTGCACCATTCATAAAACGAGGATTACTAAACATGTTAGCAGTACCCCAAAGCAATTTAATACCTGTTTCGTCCATTTTTGCTTTTAGGTATTCAGTTATTTCATCTAAACGCGCATTAGTCTCAGCAATTGTTGCTCCTTCAGGAATAATATCAACATCATGGAAACAATAATATTCAATTCCAAGTTTTGACATAAATTCAAAACCAGCGTCTACTTTCGCTTTTGCATGTTCCATAGTCCCAAGTTCTGCCGCACCAAATGATTTTTCTGCTGTACCTGGTCCAAACATATCTGTACCTGTTGCACACATATTGTGCCACCAAGCCATTGAAAAGTTAAGGTGCTCTTTCATGGTTTTACCACAGATTACTCTCTCTGCGTCATAATACTTAAATGAAAGTGGATTTTTAGATTTTGGACCTTCAAATTTGATTGTTGGGATGTTTTCAAAAATTTTGCTCATTGCTTATTCTCCTTTTATATATTATAATGAATTTAATTTGGCATAACTATCTTTTAACATTGGATACAAACCTTTAAATATGTCATACACTTTATCATATTTTTCAACGTTTTCTTCTATTGGATTTTGTGGTACTTTGTATTCAATTGTTTTCTCACAAGCTTCTTCAAGATTTTTGTAAATTCCTGTGCCAACTGCAGCCAATAAAGCAACTCCTAACGCAGGACCTTCTTTATTAGAAATTGTGTTGACAGGACAATCAAAAACATCTGCCATCATTTGTCTCCACAATGGACTTGTTCCACCACCACCGCAAGCTAACATTTCTTTAGGAAGCACGTCCATTTCTTTTAAAACTTCGAGGCAAGTTTTCTGCGAATACATAACGCCTTCCATAACAGCTCTTAGCATGTTGTATTTGTTATGAATTCCCGAAAGTCCAATAAAAGCGCCTCTAGCTTTACTGTCAAGAAGTGGACTTCTCTCGCCCATTAAATAAGGCAAGAAAATTAATTTATCTGCACCAATTTCTATTTTTTCTGCTTGTTTGTCCATTAAGTAGTATGGGTCTACTCCCATTCCATCTGCAGTTTCCATTTCGCTAGTGCAGAAATTATCTCTAAACCATTTCAGTGAAAAACCAGCCGAGAGAGTGCAACTCATAGCAGTATATGCGCCAGGGACAGCCGCACAAAATGTATGTACTCTTCCTTGTGGATCTACATTTGGTTTATCTGTGTGAGCAAAAATAACTCCTGATGTTCCAATTGTTGTAAACGCCCTACCACTTTTAACCACTCCCATTCCAACAGCTGCTGCAGCATTGTCACCTGCGCCTCCGACAACTGGAGTACCTTTTGCAATTCCTGTAATTTGTGAAGCCTCATCAGTTACATAACCTGTGATGTCGATACTTTCATACACTTTTGCAAAAATAGATTTATCAAGATTTAACTTTTCAATAATCTCATCGCACCAATCACGAGTTTTAATGTCAAGCAAATTCATACCTGAAGCATCGCTTACTTCTGTTGCAAACTCGCCCGTTAGACAATATCTGACATAATCTTTCGGCAACAATACACGTTTGCATTTTTCGAATATTTCTGGTTCGTTGTCTCGCACCCAGAGAATTTTGCCAAGAGTAAATCCGGTTAATGCAGGATTTGCAGTTAACTCAATTAATCTCTCTTTCCCAATAGTGTTAGTGATTTCTTCACATTGTTTTTCAGTTCTTCCATCACACCAAATGATACTATTTCTAAGAACTTTTCCGTTCTCATCTAGCATAACCAAACCGTGCATTTGCCCTGAGATACCAATACCGCTAATGTCAGAAGGGTTAATCCCCGCTTCTTTGATTACTGCTTTAGAAGTTTCACAAGTGGCATTCCACCAATCCAACGGATCTTGTTCAGCGTACCCATTCTGGGGTTGGTACATAGGATATTCTACAGTGCTGGAAGCCAATGCTTTTCCGCACTCATCAAACAAAACTGTTTTTGTTCCTGAAGTACCCAAATCAATTCCAATTAAGTATTTCATCTCATCCTCCAAAAAATTATTATATAAATACAATATATAGGGGTTTTAAGTAACCTCCATTAGCAAAATAATACCATAAACTAGAATTATTGTAAAGAGATTTTTATTTATTAGTATAATAATTTGTATATTGTACAAATAGTAGAATTTTTAATTCAGTATTAATCCAATTGTAAGATTTATACAAAAAATTAGTTCATAATTTGACATTGTGAAATATTTAATAAAAACTGCACACAAAGTTTGGGCAAAAAAAGACTATGCAGATTGATTTCTATTTGATATAATAGTCCCAATAAATAAAGCCTAATGGCTAAAAAAATATTGGAGGATTAAAACATGGCAAGTTTACAACTGAAAAATATTTATAAGATTTATGACGGTGGTGTTACTGCTGTTACTGATTTCTGCTTGGACATCGAGGATAAAGAATTTATAATTCTCGTTGGACCTTCTGGTTGTGGTAAATCAACAACACTTAGAATGATTGCTGGTCTTGAAGAAATCTCAAAAGGTGAATTATACATCGGAGACAAACTTTCAAACCATATAGCACCTAAAGACAGAGACATCGCGATGGTTTTCCAAAGCTACGCTTTGTATCCACACATGACAGTTTATGACAACATGGCTTTCGGTCTTAAATTAAGAAAAACTCCTAAAGATGAAATCAAACGTCGTGTTGAAGAAGCTGCTCGTATTTTGGACATTTCTCACTTACTAGACAGAAAACCTAAAGCTCTTTCAGGTGGTCAAAGACAACGTGTTGCTTTGGGACGTGCTATTGTTCGTGACCCTAAAGTTTTCTTACTTGACGAGCCTCTATCAAACCTCGACGCAAAACTAAGAGCTCAAATGAGAACAGAGATTTCAAAACTTCATAAAAGACTTGGTACAACATTTATTTATGTTACACATGACCAAACAGAAGCTATGACAATG
>CAYJBU010000165.1:0-5675 GCA_964368155.1 uncultured Eubacteriales bacterium
AAAAAAGCTAGCAATATAAAAGAAATCTGACACCTCATTGAAGTGTCAGATTTTTATTATCAAAAATTCATGTCTTTCGGTTTTGGCCAGCCCTCTCGTCTAATTCTTTCGCCTAATTCTCTTAAAATTTTTACTTGAATTGGACTTATTGAACCATCTCCCAAAGGGCCCACATTTACGCATAAATTAGAATCGTGTTTTGCCGCATGCCCAAGTAAATTATACAAATAATCTGCATTTCTATGCGGTTTAAAAGGATTGAAAGCCCAAGAACCTTCTTGTAAAGTCATGTTGATTTCGTTATGTTTCTTAATGTTTTTTTCCCAAGCACTTTTATGCTCTAGTGCCGCTTTCTCGCCGTAAACTCTTCTGATTTTGTCCTCTAAAGAATGGAAATGCTGTTCAGGAGTTGCAAAATCTTCTTCACCATTCGCTCCTTGCTTCCAAGAAATCAAAATATCAGGCCTTGTTTTACGAATTTCTTTATATATCTCATCGATGTTAAATCCCAGTTTTTCAGAAAGTGCGGAGTAGCCCATAATTAAGTCCAGCCATATCCCAGCAGTAGTTCCAACATCACTTATCAACTCATCAATACAGCTTGTTATATACTCAACAAATTTCTTGAAATCATCGTTACCTTTATATAGGTACTCAGGTTGAGGCTTGTCGTAATGAGGTCTTGATGTCTCGAAAATATCATTTGAAGGTGCGTGCGGAGCTCTCCAATTCTGAATAAACGTATAGTAAGTGAAAAGACCTAAGCCTTTTTTGTCGCACATCTGAGCCATTTCACGCACTAAATCTCTGCCACATGGGGAATTCGCGCTGTTGAATTCCTCAATTTTCGAATCCCACAAGCAAAATCCGTCATGATGACAAGTTACAAGGTTTATATACTGCATTCCACATTCCAAAGCTAAATCAGTAATGAAGTCTGCGTCAAAATTATGCGCAGTAAACGAATGTTTCAGCTTATCATATTCCTTGACTGGAATTTTTCTTAAATATTGAGCCCATTCATTTTCACCCAACTGAGAATACAAGCCATAATGAATAAACATTCCAAATTTTGCTTGTTTCCACCAAGCCAAATTTGCTTCGTGTGGGTTGGTGCTCCACAAATCGCTGAATTGTTTTAAATAACTCGGACAAGGGGTATTGCTATTGAAATTTGTCATTTAGATACCTCCACATTATGTAACAGGCAAGTGCAAATGCAATTGCAACTAAAAGTCAATGGCAAAGGCTAATACTAAGCTTTTGCACCACGAAAAAACGCGTAGTAACATTGTTTAGTTCATCTAAAATACTTGAAGTGATGTGAAGAGCGAATAGTTCCTTTTGATTTGTTTTTCATCACAAACGCATTTCGGACTAATCTAAAATTATTCTTAAATAAGTTAAAAACCTAAATAATTACTCTGCCGCATTTAAAAGACCTGTGAAAAGAGGGTGCGGTTTATTTGGGCGACTCTTAAATTCTGGATGGAATTGAACTGCAATAAAAAACTTGTTATGTGGTATTTCTACAGCTTCGACTAAATTACCACTTGGCGATTGACCTGAAATATTCATACCATTTTCTGTGAAAATTTCTTTATAGTCATTATTGAACTCAAAACGATGTCTATGTCTTTCACTGATTTCAAGTTCACCGTATAATTTATGAAGCAAACTGTCTTCTTTAACGACACATGGATATGCGCCCAGTCTCATCGTTCCGCCTTTTTGAGTAATATTAATCTGCTCTGGAATATAGTCAATTACTTTGTTTTTTGAAACAGGGTTGAATTCACCTGAATTTGCATCATTAAGACCACAAACGTGCCTTGCAAACTCAATAGCAGCAATTTGCATACCAAGACAAATTCCAAGGAATGGTATGTTATTCTCTCTTGCATATTGACAAGCAGCAATTTTGCCTTCAATTCCTCTGTCTCCAAATCCACCAGGGATAATCATTGCATCAATACCAGACAAAATTTTGTTAGATGTTTCCATTGTAACAGTTTCGCTGTCAACCCAACGAATATTAATGTTGTTTCCGGTTTCATACCCAGCGTGATTTAAACTCTCGATGATAGATAAATAGGCATCATGCAATTGTACGTATTTTCCAACAATTGCAACTGTTTTTTCTTTTGTTCTGCTTTTAATTTTGTCGGTCATTTCTTTCCATTCGGTTAAATCTGCTTCGGGTGCGTCCAAATTTAACTCACGACACACAACATTATCAAGTCCATTTTCATGAAGCATTAACGGAGCTTCATAAAGCGATGGCAATGTTAAATTTTCAACAACGCAGTCAGGTTTTACATTACAAAACAGTGAAATTTTATCTCTTAAACTTTTTGGAAGAGGTTCGTCTGCACGTGCAATGATGATGTCAGGAGCTATTCCAAAAGATCTTAACTCTTTAACCGAGTGTTGTGTTGGTTTTGATTTATGCTCATTAGAACCTTTCAAATAAGGAACTAATGTAACATGAATAAACAGGCAATTCTCTCTTCCAACTTCAAGAGAAATCTGTCTTATTGCTTCTACAAAAGGTTGCCCTTCGATGTCACCCGTGGTACCACCGATTTCAGTAATCAAAACATCACAGTCTGCTAATTCAGCGCTAGCAAAAATAAAATTCTTAATTTCGCCTGTGATGTGTGGAATTACTTGAACAGTCTCGCCCAAATATTTCCCTTCTCTTTCTCTGCTTAAAACATTCCAATATACTTTTCCGGAGGTTAAATTTGAAAGTTTTGTCAAATTAACATCAATAAATCTTTCATAATGTCCCAAATCAAGGTCAGTCTCTGCACCATCATCTGTTACAAATACCTCCCCATGTTGTAACGGGCTCATAGTCCCCGGATCAACATTCATATATGGATCAAGCTTCTGTGCTGCAATTTTCAGACCTCTTTGCTTTAACAATCTTCCAAGTGAAGCAGCAGTAATTCCTTTACCTAATCCAGAAACAACCCCGCCGGTTACAAAAATAAACTTTCTCATTATACACCTCATTAAAATTTATCGAATAATCACACTCAAGCACCGTTATCCGACAATCTAATATTAACGCAAAAAACAAAGGGTAAGTTTTCGCCTTTACCCACAATCGCATATATCAAGCAGAAATTGTTTTACGAATATTAAATTATTATAGTTAGTATATATTATAATATATCAGTATAACAATTGTCAACATTTAGGGGCAGATTTACTGATAATTTTCTTTTCACACTAGACTATCATGCATATGCAAATTGTTTCTGTGAATTTTTCTGAATTTATTCAATCAATCCAAAAACCCTTGACAAACTCCAAAACTTGCATTATCATTATAGTGTTAGCGGTAGTGCTGTAAACCAAAGGCAGGTTTGTAGCGCTTTTTTTATTATGATGTTTGACTATTTATATATTTGAAAGGAAACACACAATATGACAGATATTCCATTGATGTTTGGCAGCATGGTTTTTAACGACCAAGTTATGAAAGACAGATTACCAAAAGATATATATAAATCTGTTAGAAGGACTATTATTGAGGGAAGAATGCTTAACATAGATGTTGCTAATGTAGTAGCGAATTCTATGAAAAACTGGGCAATCGAAAAAGGCGCAACACATTACACTCACTGGTTTCAACCGATGACAGGAATTACTGCAGAAAAACATGATAGTTTCATCTCTCCTTCTGGCGATGGTAAAATAATCATGGAGTTTTCAGGCAAAGAGTTAGTTCGAGGTGAATCCGATGCCTCGTCTTTCCCGTCAGGCGGACTTAGAGCAACATTTGAGGCAAGAGGTTATACTATTTGGGACACCACTTCTTACGCCTTTATTAAAAATAAAACACTTTACATACCAACAGCGTTCTGCTCATATAGCGGAGAGGCACTAGATAAAAAAACCCCTCTTCTTCGTTCAATGGAGGCTATTTCAAAGCAGTCTATGAGAATTGTAAGACTTTTTGGAAATACCACTGCAAAGAGCATAGTTACCACAGTCGGACCAGAGCAAGAATACTTTTTAATTGATAAAGAAATGTATGACAAAAGACCCGACTTGGTTTACACAGGCAGAACTCTTTTCGGAGCAAAACCACCTAAGGGTCAAGAACTTGAAGACCATTATTTTGGCACGATTAAAAAAAGAGTTTTGGATTTCATGGAAGAACTTGACACCGAGCTGTGGAAACTTGGAATTTTAGCCAAAACAGAACATAACGAGGCTGCTCCTGCACAACACGAACTAGCCCCAATTTTCAGCACAACAAATCTTGCGACAGACCACAACCAAATCACGATGGAGCTTATGAAATCCATTGCAAAAGATCACAATCTGGTTTGTCTGTTACACGAAAAACCATTTGCAGGCGTTAACGGAAGTGGAAAGCACAACAACTGGTCGATTTCAACAGACACAGGAACAAATCTGCTAGAACCAGGTGACACTCCTCATGAAAATGCACAATTTTTGCTGTTTTTAGTTGCTGTTGTCAAGGCAGTTGACAAGTACCAAAAAATACTTAGAGTTTCAGCTGCAAACGCAGGAAACGACCACAGACTCGGTGCTAACGAAGCTCCGCCTGCAATTGTTTCCATGTTTTTGGGCGATGAATTAACCGAAATTTTAGAAGCAATCGAAAGCGAAGTAGTTTACGAGGGTAAAGAAGTAATTCAAATGGAAATTGGCGCAACAGTTTTGCCAAGATTTCCAAAAGACACCACTGATCGCAACAGAACATCTCCTTTTGCGTTCACAGGAAATAAATTCGAGTTCAGAATGGTTGGTTCAACTTTTTCAATTTCAGGGCCTAACATTGTAATTAACACAGCAGTTGCAGAAGTGTTAAGTGAGTTTGCTGACGAGCTTGAAAAGTCTACTAACTTTAACGGCGATTTAACCAAGATAATAAAAAGAACCATTTCAGAACACAAAAGAATTATCTTTAATGGTAACAACTACTCACAAGAATGGGTTGAAGAAGCAGAAAAAAGAGGGCTTGCTAATCTTCGAACAACTGTTGACGCTTTGCCAACTTATACAGATAAAGAAAATGTTGAGTTATTTACAAAACACGGAGTGTTCACAGAAGCAGAGATACATTCACGCTGCGAAATTTTGTTAGAAAATTACTGTAAAACTATCAATATTGAAGGTTTAACCATGATAGACATTGCAAGAAAGCAAATTGTTCCTGCGATTATTTCTTATCAAAATGAAGTTGCAGACACCATGTGTAAAAAATCTCAGATTGGTAAGTTTGATTGCACTCTGGAAGAGCATTTGCTCGGTAGAATTTCTACTCTTTCCACTGATTTATTATATAAATTACAAGCACTCGAAAAAGCAGTTGCAGACACATCCACAATTAACGGAGTTCTTGAAAGTGCAGTTTCTTACAGGGACAGCGTAGTTGTTTCTATGAATGAACTAAGAGTGGTTGTTGACGAGCTTGAAACCATCGTATCCAAAAACTATTGGCCTTTGCCAAGCTATGCAGAAGTTTTATATAGCGTAAAATAAAATTAATCCGAGACAATAACGAAATAATTACTTTTCGTTATTGTCTCGGATTTTTTACACTAAGTTATACAAACACATTTATAGTCGAACTAATACAAAAAACGTACAAAGACAGCAAAGGTAAAATTTTGTTTAACAAGGCGGAG
>CAYJBU010000166.1:0-5565 GCA_964368155.1 uncultured Eubacteriales bacterium
GTGCTTTAATTAACGGAAAATGCTTTTCTTTTGTTTTCATTAATTTGGTCATGTCAATTCTTAGCGAAAATCTTATATACTTCAAGCACATCGCATATTGACTTTTCTTTCTATAAATTTAGATTTATTACTATTTATACAATATACACAGGACTGGAAAAAGCAATCAATTTGTCACTTTCATCTATGTAGTCACCATGAATTTCAAAAACCACAAAACCTTTTTCTACACTAACATCGATATCTACCAGATTTGCTTCTAAGTTTACTTCCAGAACACAATTCGAGTTGTTAATAACTTTGATAGTTTTAGCAACTGCCTTTTCTTTCTCTGGGTTGTTCTTGATATTTAAAGTCAGTTTGAGTCTGTCCGAAGAAATTTCATCTCCAAGATTAACACCTATGAAATCAAAGCTCGGACCTAAAGTAACATAACTCTTCCCATTTTGTAGAGCTGACTTCATTTTGCTAGGAGTAATATCCCCTTCAATGTCTAAATAAGTACGCGCGAAATCATTAGTTTCAGGCTCATAACCATGCCAATCCATTCCTGAAGTTGCAGCAATCTTATATCCTAAATTAAGTTTTCTCATCCAAAGCTTGTACGCTTCTTTATTTTTGTGTGCATTAACCGGAGACTCTCTCGACCAAACTTCTATATAGTCAACATTATTCCAATTTTGAACATTAAAATCAAAAAAACAACCTGTGCAGAACGGGCTTCCCAATTGATACGGATGTGCGATACCGATAAGTCCGTTATAGCGTTTAATTTCATCGAAATACTCGTCAATGTTATCTATTGTAGCAAGACGCCAGTCAACAATTTTTTCACAATCAAGAACTAAAACATGTCCAAAATATGTAGTCCACTCTATACCTTTTAGAAGGCAAAGCTCGTCTGCTGTTTTAATCTCATCGTCATAAAAAGCGCTAAAAGTGTTGTGATCAGTAATTGCTATTCCTGACATTTTCAATCTTTTTGCCTCGTCCAAGAGTTGCTTTACTGTAAAAGTTCCGTCGCTGTGATGTGTGTGACAATGTAATTCAACGTGTTTGTATCCCATTATAAGATGCATTCCTTTCTTGGTAAATCGCTGTGTTTAAATCAGTGATATCTCGGTTAATAGTATCACCGAAAAGAACAAAATATGGAACTTGAATTATTTTCAAACTACTCCTACTACTTTTAAGTTATAAGTTACGTCTTCAAAAGCAACTAAATGAACATTTATCACTGCACGATAAGTCCCCTTTTTTATCTTCTTGGAAAAAAATCCTTTGTCCGAGCCTTTTTCAGAAATGACATGCTTTTGGACAGGTGCTCCTCTGTGTGCACATCCTAAATAATTGTTCTTCTCATCATCAATCGACAGAGTAATAAGGTTGTTAATTGGCATAAAATTTTGATATGGAGGTCTATCTTCTTCAGGTAGATATCTCCCAATTGCTTCTTCGACTAACATTTTGCATGTTGTTTCGTCAGTAACTGCTTTGGGTGAATATTCACAATAAAAAATTAACTGCTCGTAATCCTTGTCAACCTCAATATTTTGAATTATATTTGTTTTTGACATTTCTTTAGTGATGATTATGTCTTTTTCGAATAAAGTAATAATAGCACTCACCTCTTTTTTTAGCGTTTAATTTATTTCTGAAAGAGAAACTGTTCTTCCCTCTTTAAATGATTTTTGTGCTGCAACAGCAATTACAACTGCTTGCAAGCCATCAAAAATATCTACAGGAACATCAATGTCGTTTTCTATTGCGTTAACAAAATCAGAAACCTCTTGAGTGAATGATTTCATATATCTTTCCAAGAAAAAGTACAAAGGCTTTTCTGCAACAACTCCATCTTCACCACTAAACACAGCTGTGCTTAGAGTATCGTTTGAAACTGCAACTTGACCTTTTGAGCCAAACACTTCTGCACGTTGGTCATAACCATATACAGCTTTTCTTGAATTATCGATAACTGCCAAACTTCCATCTTCAAGCTTCATTGTTATGATTGCAGTGTCAACATCGCCAGCCTCGCCAATTTCAGGGTCGACTTTAACAGTAGCATTTGCGTATACATCGGCTACTTCTTTGCCTGTTAAAAATCTAACCATATCAAAATCGTGAATTGTCATGTCCAAGAACATTCCACCAGAAACTTTAACATAAGAAACAGGTGGTGCATCAGGGTCTCTGGAAGTGATTTTTACAATATGTACTTCTCCTACCTTACCATTTTCTACTGCATTTCTTACTGCGCTGAAATTATGGTCAAATCTTCTGTTAAAACCAACTTGATACTTTATATTGGTGCCTTTCAAAGCATCCATTACTTCATGAATTTTGCCCAAATCTTGAGAAACCGGTTTTTCGCAAAAAACATGCTTGTTTGCTTTGATTGCTTCAATAGAGATATCTGCATGAGTGTCAGTAGAAGAACAAATTAACACTGCGTCGATAGATGGGTCGTTTAATATCTCGTGATAATCTTCATAACAATTTTCTATAGAAAGCTCTTTTGCGAACTCTCTTATCTCAGAATTCATAAATGGATCTGCTACCGAAACTACTTTTGCGTTTTTTATATATTGAGTTATGCTTTGTGAGTGTACTTTGCCAATTCTGCCTGCTCCGATAATACCTAAATTTAACATATAAATCTCCATTCAGCCAAAACTAGTTTGACAAATTATTATTCATTACTAACATAGTAATTTAATTACCTTTTTAGCAACTTAATATATTTTAGCACATTAAACAACCAATTTCAATTGGCAACTTTACAAAAGTTACTATGTTTTTTTATCAAATATCACAAATGTTTACATATAAGTTTGTAGGAAAAATGTATTTACCTTTTATTTTTTATATGTTATCATTTATATTAACGTGATAATAATGTGCAGGAGGTGCTCAATGAAATCCGCTCGACTTAGGAATATGGAGCAATTTATATTAGATAACGGAACTGTAACTATGGCTGAATTGTGCAGAAAAATGAATATTTCAATTAATACTGCAAGATTAGATGTAGCAGCTTTAGTTAGTCAAGGTAAAGTTGAAAAAATATATGGCGGAGTTGCAAAATGTGCAACTACTACACTTGTACCTTTTGAAAACAGGCAGTTAAAATTTCTTGAATCCAAAAAGGCAATTGCAAAAAAAGCAGCATCTTTTGTAGAGGATAACAATATAATTTTTATCGATTCAGGGACTACAACAATGCATATGCTTGACTATATGGCTGATAAAAAAAATGTAGTTGTGTTGACAAACAATTTAAGCATAATCAATTCTGCTTCAAAGGCTTCAAACATAGAGGTATATGTTTTGCCAGGAAAACTTGATAAAAATACCAATTCTATCGTTTCCACAGAAACCATATCAACATTGGAGCGTTATAATATCACAAAATGTTTTATGGCAACTACAGGAGTTTCAAGTGATGGTTGCGTTACTAACTCTTCTTTGCTTGAATACGAGATAAAAAAATACATCACACAAAAAGCAAAAAACAAGTATCTTTTGGTGGATTACACGAAATATAACAATCCTGCTTTGATGACTTATGCAGATTTGAGCGATTTCGATGCTGTTATCACCAATGGAAGTTCATCAAGTGATTTGGTCAAATTATGCAATGAGTTAAATACTCATTATCAATTGGCTCTTTCTGATAAATAATTAAAAAAAAATATGGTTCTAGATTTTACAATTTATCTTTAATAAGCATTGATAAAATATACTAAATAATAGAGTAATTAATATGAAGTCAGTCTGAAAAAACATATTCAGACTATACGTTTTGTGTCTTTTGTAGCATAATCGAACTACAAATTTATTATGATGTAGTTAAAAAAAGGGCACAATTCCAAGAAAGGAATAATGATAAAATGAAACATTTAGAAATTGATTCGTCAAAATCTCTTGATATGGTGCTGCTAGGAAGGGTTGCAGTAGACTTAAATCCGATTGATTATTATTGCACACTAGCAGAGAGTATGACTTTTAAGAAGTATTTAGGGGGCTCTCCTGCTAACATTGCAGTTGGTATGGCAAGGTTAGGCATGAACATCGGTTTTTTCGGAAGAGTCTCTGCAGATAGATTCGGGGATTATGTTGTTGATTACTTTGAAAGAGAAAGCATAGACACTTCAAGGATTTTTAGATGTGAAAACGGTGAGAAAATCGGCCTTACCTTCACTGAGATTTTAAGCGAGACCCAAAGTAGTATACTAATGTATAGAAATGAAGCTGCAGATTTAAAATTAGAGGTAAGCGACATTGATGAAGAATATATTAAGTCTGCTAAGGTGCTACTTATTTCAGGTACTGCACTTGCTGAAAGCCCATCAAGAGAAGCGGCTTTAAAAGCTGTTGCAATTGCAAATAAGCTTGGCACACCAATTGTGTTTGATATAGATTATCGCCCTTATAACTGGAAAAACGAAGATGAAACAGCAATTTATTATTCTTTAGTGGCACAAAGCGCCTCGATTATTTTGGGTTCTAAAGAAGAATTTAACTTGATGAGCAAATTTGCCCTTAGCAACCCAACCGATAAAGAAGAGGCCGAGTATTGGTTTGGCAAAAACGCAAAAATAGTTATAATTAAGCATGGCAAAGAGGGCTCGATTGCATACACCAATGATAAAAAAAGCTATAAAGTTAAGCCTTTTCCTGTAAAGCTATTGAAATCTTTTGGAGGCGGAGATGGTTATGCTTCAGCTTTTTTAACTAGTCTTCTAAAAGGCAAAGAGCTTACAAAATGCTTAGAGTATGCTAGTGCTAGTGCAGCTATGTTAGTGGCAAGCCACGGTTGTTCTGCCGATATGCCAAAAGATGATGCATTAGAGGAATTCACTGCTTCTGCAATAGAAAAATACGGCTCGATGGTAACTGATATTTCGGAGGTGTAAATAGTTTGAAAATAGATTTTCAAACTGGCAAGTTTTGTGCTTTTAAGTCTTACGACTTAAATTTTACTTAATGTGAGCTTGCTCGCATTGCAAAAATCGCTCAAAACGTTGCGGTTTATCAAGAAAGGATGGTAATGTACATGGTTATAAAAAGTAACTTTGATAACAAGGGTTTATTTAATGTGTGCACTCAGCAAAGCAATATGTTAATGGATATTTTTTATAAAAAAATTGCAGAAAATGAAAGTGTTAAAGTTGGCAACGAAGTAGATGAAACTGCTGTACTACTTGTTTGTGGTGAGGTTGAATTTATGTTTGACGGAAAAACAATTAGCGCTAAAAGAGAGGACTGTTTTGACGGTAAACCATATTGCTTACATATGCCAAAGGGAAATTACGCAGAAATTAAGGCTAATAAACCCAGTGAGATAATAATACAATCGACCATAAATGACAAGGATTTTTCTGTCAAGTTTTATCAGCCAGAGGACATAAAAACAGAAATATTCGGTGAGAACGATTGGGAGCAAACTGCAAAACGACAAGTTGTAACAGTGTTTGATTATAACAATGCTCCTTACTCAAACATGGTAATAGGAGAAGTTGTGAATTTACCGGGAAGATGGTCTAGTTATATTCCTCATTC
>CAYJBU010000167.1:0-5553 GCA_964368155.1 uncultured Eubacteriales bacterium
TGGAATTTGTCCTATGTAAGAATAGCTTAAAAAGGCCTATCCAATAATATGGAATGTAGTTAATTTTTCCTTTTTATATTATTTCCTTATATTAATCACCTTGACATTTACATAATTATTGATAATATTATAGATAATTTATTTCTATTAAACACGAGGAGGTATGCTATGAAAAGATCTATTAAATTAGTTATTGCTATGATTATACTAACCTTTGCTTTGACCGGGTGTTCAGCATCAGATGATACTGTTAAAATAGGAATATCCTATATGCCTGAAGGTTCTGAAGGGGACTTTGACGCCTATGTCCTTGCTGTTGAAGCAGCAGGCGCCGAAGCTGTAGCTCTTCCTCTAATCGAAGATGAGGAAGATGCAGATGCCGCTTTAGAAACAGTTGATGCTGTTGTCCTTACTGGCGGTGAAGATGTTAACCCTGCTCTTTACGGAGAAGAGGCCCACGAAAAGTTAGAGACTGTAATTGATGAGCGAGATACTTCAGACATATTATTATACGAAGCAGTTGTAGAAGCGGACATGCCAATGCTTGCAACTTGCAGAGGTTTGCAGATTATGAATGTTGCTGAAGGCGGCACTTTATACCAAGACATCCCGGCTATGCTTCCAGATGCTCTAATGCACAGAGATGATGCTAACGAAGAATTTTCTTGGCACAATATAACAATTGAAAAAGATAGCATTTTAGCAGAGGCTTTCCCTGAGGGAGAAACTACTGTAAACTCTTGGCACCATCAAGGCATAAAGGATTTAGGTGACAATTTAGTTGTTACCGCTACAGCTGATGATGGTATAATTGAGGGCATTGAAAGAGAAGGTTCCACTTATATTTATGGAGTTCAGTTCCACCCAGAATGGCATATGCACTCTGATTATGGAGATGAAGAATTTATATCTTTCTTTACTCATTTAGTTGAAGCCGTTGAATAATAATTTTTAAACCCACAAAATCATCAAAGCCCTCTTTGCGAATCTTGCAGCTTCATTATCTACGGATTCTCTAAGGAGGGCTTTTAAGTTTTCATCAATGACCTATCTGCAAAATTAAAAGCACATGGAATTTCTGAAGTCTACTACAAAGGGAATGTTGACGATGAAGAATGGATGCCCAAAGCTGTTCTAAAAACATTCATTATTAAAGATATTGGTGTTTTATACGGAAAAAAATAAATCCTTCTTCTAGGTTAAAGAATCCTTATGTAAAAGTTCAAATAACTTCGGCAAAGTGTTATTATCAAGTTCAAAATAATCTTTAACCGCACCATCATCTAAAAAACAAATATGTGTGCAAGTGCCGGTTAAAAATTCATAATCATGAGAGGCAATAAGGAATGTTTGTTTTTCTTTTGACAGATTGCTGATAAACTCGGAAACTTTCATCATATTATTGTAATCAAGACCGCTTGTAGGCTCATCCATACAGATAATTTCAGTGTCTTTGAAATATGATAAGGCTACCCCAAGTCGCTGTTTTTGTCCACCCGAAAGAGAGGCTGGATGTCTTTTTAGCAGATTGTCCAAGTTTAAGTCACCCAATATTCTAATGGCTCCTTCTCGTTCTCCTGTCGTGGTTTTCTTTCCCAAAAACAATTCTTTTTCAACAGACTCTGTAAATAATTGACAATCACTGTTTTGCATAACAATATAGCTATTTTCCCTTCGCTTCCTCGGTGTCACTTCTTTTGAATCAAAATATACGTGTCCACTTTTTTCTTTTTGTAATCCACAGACTATATCCATTAAAGTAGTTTTTCCAGCTCCATTTTTGCCAATTAACCCAACAACACTACCTTTTTTTATTTCCAAGTTAAGGTTTCTAAGTATTGAGGTATTTTTGTTATAAAAAAAACTTATCTCTTTTAATGAAACTGAACTTTTTTCTTCTTTAGTATTTTTTTTCGCAACAGTTATTTTTTCCATATTCAACGACCGCAAGCCCATTTCATTTGCCCTACCATTTGTTATATTATAAAACTCATTACCGGTAAGTTCACTTTTTATTCGCCCTTTGTCAAATATCAAAACTCTATCTGCCAATTGATTTAAATAGTTTAAGCGATGTTCTGATATAACTATAGTAACGCCTTGTTTTTTTAAAAAAGCAAGTGTTTTGCGAAGATTTTCTACTGAAGCCATATCCAAATTAGCGGATGGTTCATCTAAAACTAAGATTTTGGGAGAAAGTGTATAAACTGAAGCGACCGCAATACTTTGCTTTTCACCGCTTGATAATTCGAATATGCTTTTCCCTATCAAGTGGCGCAAATTCAGGTCTTCCGCAGCCCTTCCAACGCGTTTTTTAATTTCATCTGAATCTAAGTTTAAATTCTCGCAAGAAAAAGCAATCTCTGCAGTAGTTTCAGTAGCGAAAAACTGTGAGCGTGGATCTTGGAACACTGATCCAACAAGCCCTGCCAAACTAGTTATATCAATATTTATTAAATCCTTACCATCTATTTCAACGCTCCCCTCAAACTCCCCTTCATAGAATTCCGGTATAAGTTTATTTATTAGCCTTGTAATTGTGGTTTTCCCACAGCCTGAAGCCCCTGCAAGAACAATCATTTCTCCTTTTGCCACCCTTAAGGAAAAATTTTCAATTACTTTTTCATTTGCTCCACTATATTTGAAGTTCACCTTATTGATTTCAATCATACTAAGCCCCCCATGTGTTTCCAAAAACAAAAGCTGCAGGGATCAGCAGAATAATAAAAATAGCTGCACACACTACATCTGATAGCTTTAATTTTACAGGTTCGTAGCATGAACGTTGTTTCTCAAGGCCAAGTCCTCTTGTCATTGCAGAAACCGATATTTCATCTGCAATTTTTATGCTTCTAATAAACAGTGGAATAAAAGCATATTCCACCGTATTTATCGGATGCAAAAATATATTTTTCCCACTTATTCCTATTCCTCGTAATTTCATTGTATTTTTTATTGAGACGAATTCAGATTTAACAGTCGGAGCAAAGCGAAAAACTACAGCAAGAGCCACCACAATACTCATTGGAACTTTCATATTATGTAATGATGATATTAACTTGCTGACGTTTAATTTGCTACTTAGCCAACCAATCATAAAAAATACTACAGAAGTTCTTTGTAAAAAGAAAAGCATATATGAAATAGGCGCCGCAACACTATCATTTGAAATAAAACCAATAAGATATTTTAACAGTTCAAATATAGCAAAAACAATAATTACTCTTAGTCCACTCTGATATGATTTTTGAAAAATATATAAAGCGCTTATAAGTATAAACAAATAAAACAAAGCAAAGGTACCTTCTAAAAAATATGCCAAGGAAATATAGAAAACAGCCACAATTAATTTCATCCTAGGGTCTAAATTCACCACTACTCTCGACATTTATGCTATTCCCGCTTTTACAAAATGTTTTTTCAGCACAGCTTTTCCAATAAATGCCCCGATAACACAACCTATAGCAGTTGTAGCAAGATAGACCAAAAACATAGGGCCCATAATCATATCCGCCATACCCTGATAAACCTCTTCAAAACCTACAAAGGTGTTAACATATACATCTGTCATAATAATAAGTGGTAACACCATTCCAGCAAACCAAGATACAACCTGAACTGTAAAACAAATTACCATGGTGGAAAATTTTTTCTTATCAAGCTTTCTCCAAAGTAGTTCTGCAACTATTGCCCCTATAAGGATTACTACTGATATAGCCCAAAAATTAATTAAATTTGAAAGTGCCATAAGAATTCCTATAATTAGACAAACTCCGTTTTTGTTTATTCTTGTATACAAAAACATAAATATAGTTCCCCATATCAAAGCACTGATCGATAGTATAAATAGGTGCCCAAAAACACTTGCAGATAGCGGTACTCCAACAACTGCATAGATAACAAACAAGATAACATATGAAATAGCAATTGTTATAACATCTCGCACATTGATTTTTTCTTTAATTTTGTTCATTTTAAATTCTCCTTTAATCTTTAACAAATTCTCCGTTTTTAATTGTTATCATTTCTCCCCCTGCAGAGGTCTGATATTGTGTTGCGCTTCTATATCATATAAATTCCACACCCTTAGTCCCATTTGGATTATCTCCCTATTTTCAAGTGGCAAAACTCTGATATAGTGTAATCTTTTATAATTCTACCTTGCTTATAAATTTAAAATCACAGATTTCATCACCATTACCAATTGTCTTTGTTCTTGCCCATATTGCATCTTTTAAGTTTCCATACATTACATCGTCTGCTTTGCAAAAGATTTTTGTTAGTTCTTCTACTCCGTATTGGGTAAATTTATTATCATAAACACAAGACTTACAAGTCCATTTAATTACAGTCTTCGAATTTTCTTCCCAAATCATATCAAAAGCGGGAGCTCCGAAATTTGTTTTAACTCCAATTTTGCACATTTTCCCAAACAGCTTAAAAAAACATGGCAAAACAGAAAGGGATTTAAAAAACCTTTCTTGTTTTTTCGCATTACCTAAAACACAATCCTCCACATTTATATAGGCTATATCTTTGCCTTCATATTGACTCAGCACTTTGTATATAGCCGTAGCAGGTAAGATAGAATATGCACAATGCTTATATACCAAATTATCATCTAATCGGGTTTCTTCTATCATCTTTGAAAGCAACTTCAAAATTTCAGCTTTTATTTCCTTATCAAAAATTGTATTAAAGCACTTTGAAAGTGCACTTTTTTTCATAATTTTTTCTGCATTTATGTTTCTATTCATCCTTATCTCCATTTAAAGATATTTAATAACCGTTTCAAACCCAGCGATAAAGAAAAAAGAGATTTTTTCAATATAACCTATGGCATCTTCCTTCTTGATGTCATGCCTAATAATTTCAAAAAGGCTTTCGTAGTAAGCCGAAGTTAATATGTGAAACAAATCCCTGTCAATTTCCCCTTGTAATTTACCTATCTTTCTCAGCTCTTCATGATATATCAAAGTTTTATCAACCTGTAACTCTACCAATTCATGTACAAAATTTTCATATTTTGTGCCTGCGCTTTTACATAAAATCAGCTTGAATGCATCATGGTGATCATAAATGTACTCCACAAAGCTAAACAAAAATTGTGTTGAAAGCGAATTCGAATTTTTACTTTCATCAGTTCCAACTAAATCCAAAAAGGTCTCTTGTGCATTTTTGAAACTAGCTAAAAAAGCATTTGCACACGGATCTGTTAAGTCATAAAAGAGAGAAGCCTTGTCTTTGTAATATCCATAAAAAGCGCCTTTAGTAAACCCAGCTTTAGCCACAATCTGCCTAAGCGATGCATCTTTATATCCATTTTTCAAAAATTCAGCTTTTCCAACCTCTAATATCTTGAGTCTTGTTTCACTATAGTTATCCATTTTGAACCTCCTCAACAAAATATACCAGCGGTATATACCACTGGTATATTTTATCACGACAGTTTTTGCATGTCAATACAGAATAAACAGGGGAAAAATGTATTTTTTTCTTATAAAATATCGACGAAAAAACAAGGTACTCTGTCTTCTGCCAAAGCACCTTGTT
>CAYJBU010000168.1:0-5438 GCA_964368155.1 uncultured Eubacteriales bacterium
CTTCGCCAAGTTTCGAGTCTTGTCTATAGATATCTCCATGAATTTGTGCGTACATCCCCATGTTGTAAAATGGTTCGGTGAAGGAATAAGTCTGCCTTTCAACTTTTTGGTTGCCATATAGAGTAACTAGTATATCGAAATGGCTATGGTCACTATTAATGTCATAAGGTGAAAATTCAATGTCAAATTCATATCTGCTAGCTAGGTGCCTTAAAGTTTCAACCATAGCACCATCTGCTTGTCCATCAAGATTTTGATATGAAATAGGAGATTTGTCGCTAATATACCCCACTGATAGAGGGCGTGACCTAAGAAGTTCTAGTTCGTCAGCAGTAAGGTCTCGGTGGTTAATGGTAGTAGTAGAAGATTGATACTTTTCTTCCAATTCCGAGAAAAAACTACCTTCTGTAAAGACTACTTTCAATAATTCATCTTCAATTCTGCTTAAAAGAGCTTCGTTTTCCAAAGAAGATACTAAATATAAGTTGTGAGCACGAATGTTTAAAACGTTATTTTTGCCTTGAGTAGCAGAATGTCTACCGTAGAGTAGATGAAAGTCTGCTACAATATCTGTGTAATCTGAAATATCACCATATAGAAACTCGACTTCTATATTATTATCGTCTAGGTATTCTGAGAAATAGATGTTCGCAATGTTTTCTTCATATGTAGCAACAGTTTTTCCATTAATACTTGCAGGGTCGTCATAAGGGTAATCTTCTTCACTGGCTAGAATTGTCCACTCTTTACCAAAAGCAGTTTGGGAGTATGCCAACTGCTCTGATCTCTGTGGAGTCATGATAAAAAAACCTCCAACATCGACTTCTCGGCGCTCTAGAGCTGATTCGATATCTGAAGAGATGGGAATGAATTCAAAGTTTAGATCAGAATTTTCAGAAATTTTTTCAAAAACTTCATAGCCGTACCCTTTTGAGTTAACACTGTCGATATTTTCAATAACTGTGTTGAAATTGGGTAAATAACCTACTCGAACAGTTCTTATAGAAGAGGAGTCAACAGTGAATTGTGAAGTCGTAAAAATAGCAATAGCTAACATCATAAAAATGAGTGCAATAAACATAAATTTTGACTTTGATTTAAGCATGAAACAAACTCTCCTTTATATTACAATTTACTTTTTCTATTTTTAGTTAAAATATTTAACAGATATGGAAAATTGCCAAGAAAAAACTATATTATGATTATACGATTTGTGAATAATTTTGTCAATGATATTAATGAGGAAAAACAAATTATTATCAAAATTTGTCGAATTTGTTAACGAAAAGTTCAAAACAGAAGTAAAATTGAAAAACGACATATAAAATAAGAAAAGCAGAGTTATTTCTAATCCAAAAGGAAAAGAATAAATCTGCTTCGTTTATTGTATTAAATTAATTGCTATACTTTATTTCATCATTCCAGCAACTTCATCTGCAAAATTGTCTTCTCTTTTTTCAAGTCCTTCGCCTTTTTCAAAACGAATAAACTCAACAACGTTTAAAGAAGTTCCTAGCTTAGCAGCAACATTTTCAACATATTTGCCAACTGTTACATCACCATCTTTAACAAATGGTTGATTTAATAGGCAACTTTGTTCGAAGAATTTTCTAATTCTTCCGTCAATCATTTTATCAATGATATTCTCTGGTTTGCTAGCATTTTTTGGATCGTTTTTAATTTGTTGGAAAAGAATTTCTCTCTCTTTTTCAATGTCTTCTGCAGGTACGCTAGCTTCTGAAAGGTATTGTGGGTTCAAAGCAGCAATTTGCATAGCTACATCTTCTCCGCAAGCTTTGAAGTCAGCATTTCCGATAACGCTGTCGTCAGCTTCAAAACGAACAAGAACACCAATTCTGCCGCCACCGTGAATATAAGAAACGCAAGGTCCTTCTAAGCGAACAAAACGACGGATTTTCATGTTTTCGCCAATAACTAAAATTCTATCTTTTAGCAAAGTGTCGATAGTATCAGTTGAGCCTTCGCCTGTGCAAGCGAGAAGTGCGTCAACATCAGCAGGGTTTTGAGCCATAATAGTTTTTGCGCAAGTGGCAACGAATTGTTGGAAACTTTGGTTTTTAGCAACGAAGTCTGTTTCTGCGTTAACCTCGATAACTACTCCGATTTTTCCGTCTTCGCTAACCATTGAGCATGCAACGCCCTCTGCAGCAATTCTTCCTGCTTTTTTAATTGAAGCAGCAAGACCTTTTTCACGTAAAATTTCTGTTGCTTTTTCCATATTTCCTTCAGCATCAGTAAGTGCTTTTTTGCAATCCATCATACCGCAGCCTGTTTTAGCTCTTAATTGAGCAACGTCTTTAGCTGTAAAATTCATTGATATATTCCTCCAAATAATTATTCACTAATTGTAGCGTCGTCTGCTACTTCTTCTTCGATTACTTCTTCAACAGCTTCTGCTTGCATTGCAGCAGCGCCCATTTGACCTTCACGGCCTTCGATAATAGCGCTTGCCATTGCACCTGCAATTAATTTAACTGCACGGATAGCATCGTCATTTCCGGGAATTACATAATCTACTTCGTCTGGGTCGCAGTTTGTGTCAACAATTGCAACGATGGGGATACCAAGGTTTTTAGCTTCAGCTACAGCAATTCTTTCTTTTTTAGGGTCGACAATAAACAATGCGCCAGGGAATTCTTTCATATCTTTGATACCGCCAAGGAATTTCTCAAGTTTTTCAATTTCAAGATTTAACTTGATTACTTCTTTTTTAGGTAACAAATCAAATGTTCCGTCTTCTGACATTTTGTTAAGTTGAGCTAGTCTAGCAATTCTTGTTTTGATTGTAGAGAAGTTAGTTAGCATACCGCCTAACCAACGAGCATTAACATAGTAAGCTCCTGCTCTGATAGCTTCTTCTTTAACTGAATCTTGAGCTTGTTTTTTTGTTCCAACAAAAAGAACATTTTTACCGTCAAGAGCAACGTCACGAACGAAATTATAAGCTTCTTCTAATTTTCTTACAGTTTTTTGTAGGTCAATGATATAAATACCATTTCTCTCTGTGAAGATGAATTGAGCCATTTTAGGGTTCCATCTTCTTGTTTGGTGACCGAAATGAACTCCGGCTTCCAATAGTTGTTTCATAGATACTACTGCCATTTTTTTACCTCTTTCTTTTAATAACAAAATTTTTCTTCCGTCATGTCTGGCACGCCGATATGCCAAGCGTTAAGGCACACTTTGGCTAAGTCGACAACATTAACGTGCATTTTCCGATATATTATAACACAAAAATCCCTGCAAAGCAAGGATTTTTTAAGATTTATTTAATTATTTTAAAAATTAATTATTTTTTGCATACATCATGCTAGGCATTAATTTTTGTTTTTCTAGCAGTAAAACAGTTGATGGAATTAAAACAATTTGAACGATTATTCCAGGAACTGCATTTATGAATGCACCTGCAAGGAACATTTCAATTGTGAAAATACCGTTTCCAGCAATAGTCCAGATTAAATAAGTCGCAATTCCCCAAACAGCTCTTCCTAAAATCATAGAAGCTATTAGAGAAACTAGTACGGACCAAGGTTTTTTTGGCAAAAGCATATAGACTAAACCGATGAATAATCCGTATGCGCAAAGCTCAAAAGTCATAGCTAGAGCAGTTAAGAATGGAGGACTTCCGAATAGAGTCATTCTGAGAAGTGGTAAAACCAATCCAATAGTTCCGCCCCAAAATGGTCCACAAATTATCCCACACAGCAAAACGGGAATGTGCATTGGCAAAAGCATGCTACCAAACTGAGGAATTTGAGCAGTTAAGAAGGGTAAGAGCAACCCGAGTGTTAGAAACATTGCTGATAGAGTGAGGTTCATAATAAAGTTCTTTTTCATGATTAATACTCCATTCCGTCGCATTGCGACATGTATTGTTTTATATATAAAGGCAAGTGTTTAAAAAAGAAAAGCCCACAAAAGTATTACGACAATAGCCATAAAACCTTCATGGGTTTATGATAATTCTTTTTTAATTATTTCAATAGCAGCGTCAATGTGAAGCGAAAGGGGAATATCAGGGACAGCTACTCTAATTCCACATTTGTTCATGGGGATTAAAACTTTGATTGCGTCACTCTTGCTTATTGCATTTGCCATATTTTCTGTCAACTCTCCACTCATTGAATCGGGGATTAAAATTCCCATTACTCCAACGATGATATCAGCTTTCTTTGCATAAGAGATAAGTTCGTCTTCTCCCGAATACGCGCTGTGTGCACCGCTTTTTCGCATTGCCTCGGTCGCGAATGGATTCGTTCCAATTGCAATCAAGTTAATGTCTGTAAGTGTAGTATTGAGTTTTTCAATAATGGTTTTCCCTATGCCACCACCACGACCATCGACAACCAACAGTATTGGATTTGACATATCACTCATCCTTTTATTTATAAAATCAAAGATATTCTAACATATGTGAAAATATTTGTCAATAGTAGATATTTTATTTTTCAGTCTTCTTTCGAATAATAAGTAAAGATAATAAAATTAAGTTGATTAAGAAAATTTGTGGCAAAATGCTAAGTGTGAAAGTCATATATTGATAGCTTGGCAAAAAACTTAAAACCATCCACAGTAGTGGAATTTGTGAGGTGAAATCTAGGATTATTGGATGGCTGATTAAAACAAAAAGTATGATAAAAGGAGCAAAAATTACAATTAATTCTTTTTTCATAAATTCAGAAATAAGAAAAGAAATCAAAAATAGTGAAAATTGGAGAAGTAATAGAAGCGCACTTTCTACAACAACGTCTATTGAAGCAACAAAAAACTTTGTTATAATTACCGAAATCAAAGCAGAGAAATAACTAAAGATAAAAATAGGAATAATGCTGTAGATTTTAATCAAAGTTACAGAACAGTAAGGTTTATAAAGTGAAATTGATTTGTTTTGCGATGATGAAATGCTAACTGCCATAAGTGATATTACAACTAAGAATATACAAATTGTACCCCTTAAAATATTAGTTAAAAGCATGTTTTCTGAGGAGTCAACATTAGAATTCATGTATTCTTTTTCAATCGAGAAAGCATTTTCGTGAGTTTGATATGAGATTATTTTTTCGTTTAATTCGTCAAAATCGTGTTCGATATCATAGGAATTCAAATTTTCACTAGCCATGTGCGGCACAATTTCGTTAAAAATCAAAGAAATGATTATCGGGTCTATATACTTATAATAGAAATCATCAGCAAGTTTTACCACCATAACAGAACTATCAGTATCAGCATTCATAACTGAGTTTGTGAAATCGTGGGAAAAAATATAGACGAGGTTATACTCACCGTTTATTACTTTATTTTCTATAGTATCGTCGTTTTCAGTTAAAACAAAATTAATTTCGTCATTTTCCAAAAGCTCTGCAATAATTCTTTGTTCAATCTTTCCGTTACCTTGCGCATATAATCCAACAGTTAAA
>CAYJBU010000169.1:0-5416 GCA_964368155.1 uncultured Eubacteriales bacterium
GCACTGCTTAAGCAAATATTTATGTGATTTTTTTGCTAATTTGCACTATAACACTAAATGCTGTATTGAAATTTTTTCAATACAGCATTTAGTTAATAAGCAGAGAATAGCTAAAAATTCCAACAAGGTCACGACCTAAATGGAATTTCTAAGCTATTCTCTGCTCTTTTAATTTCAATTAATCACAAAGATGTAAAAAACTTTTTCAACAACTCACTGGTCTTATAAGCACTCTCTTTAACAAAGGTTACAAAATCCACAGTTCCACTTCCGTTAGCATTATCAGAAATACTTCTAAGTGCGACATAAGGAATTTCATTCAAATAGCACACATGAGCTATTGAGGCACTTTCCATCTCGCAAGCAATCGCTGAGAACTGACTGTTAATCTCCGCACACTTATCATGATTTGCAATAAATTGGTCCCCTGACGCAACAATTCCAAAATGCACATTCCCCTCATACACTAACTGTGCAAAATCAAAAAATGTTTTTGCATAGTTTTCATCACAAGGGAAATATACAATATCACCCATTTCAGTGGGAACTTCCCCAACAGGGCTTCCAAAAACAGTGGTATCAAAGTCGTGTTGACAACAAGACTTTGCAACTACCAAATCTCCGATTTCAGTATTTTCACCTATTCCACCCGCAACTCCTGGGTTTATGACTAAACTAGGGTTAAAATTCTGGATAGCAATTTGCGTGCAAATAGCGGAGTTAACCTTGCCTGGTCTGCATCTTACCACTACTACATCTTGTGAGTACAATTTTCCGATATAAAATTGCATCGAAGCAATAGTCTTAATCTCATCGATATCCATCAATTCTTTGAGCTTTTCTACTTCAACTTCCATTGCACCAATAATAACTATCATTTAAATTTCTTCCTCGCTTTCTTAGAAATAAATGCTTTAAACTCTGCAAGTTCTCCTTTAGTAAACCCATCTACTTTCACAAAATAAGGATTATTTTCACCAAAGTAGAAGAAAATATAGTCTTTATATTGTGCCAACTCAGTAATTTGGAAATAAGGATGGAACTCGTTGCTTTCTATTCCGCAGATTTGAATTTCTTTTTCATAAAAATGATATAGTGCAGTTCTATTGTTTATTTTTGAGTAAACTCTTTTCATTACTTTAGAGATACTAATAGATGATGTTGCAAATTTGTATCCTGCATAACCAAACGCTGCGAGGAAAAGTAAAATAACCCACCATTCAGACTGAGTGTAAATCGAAAAAGCTATACATAGACCTGTTACAACAAGAGAGGCTACAAATGGCAATGGATTGTACACATAAGATTGGAAAAAGCTATATTTGTCAATAGCGGAATCTGTTACTTCTGTAGAGTTAGTGAATAAAATTTCTTGTGTTTTCTCAAAACCTTCTTCCCTATCAAAACGATAATTTGCAAGGTTAGCAGCAAGAATTGTTTCTGCTTTTCTTCTTTTACTAGACGAAACTTTTATGTATACTATCGCACCGATAAGTATAAGCAACATTAAGCCAAACAGCGAAAGAGAAATTATAGCTTGCTGAAACTCTTCTTCTGTCATTGGAGTAGCAGTATTTGTGTCAGTAGAAATATCGACAATAGGTCTCATTGAATCTGCAATATGCAAACTTCCAAACAAGCCTCTAACTGAGTCAACTGCATTTATTTCCAGATTATCTACTACTGCCAATGTGTAATCTAACTCTTCTTGAGTAATTTCTGCTTCTGAATGTTGAGAAAATGTGATAGAACTTCCGTTGATTATAGTAAAAATCAAGTTTTCGTATACTAGTTCTCCGGTTGTTGTTTGTGCTTTAAGATTTACTATAATGAAAGGTTGCTCTCCTTTCATATACACTTCGCCTGTCATGACAGCTGTGTCTTCTTCCATGTTATACTGAGTTAGAAATTCTGTCATTTCCTCATCGCTCAATTGTTTTAAATCAAAATAACTCATTGTCATTTCAGTGGTTTTTTTGTTAACATATAGATTGATTTCATTATTGTTGTCAGAAATAATATACTCGTATGGCTCACTTGTGCTACCATCTGCTTGTTGTACAGGTACAACGTCTAGCAAAGCTACCATCTCTGTATTATCTTCAATTCCAGCCTCTGCCCACAATGGGTCATCAGCAGCAATTTGATGATTAAAAGCAATTGCACTTTCAGGTAAATACAAATTCATTCCCAATTCTATTGCTTCTAACAATTGCCCCTCAGGTTTCTCTGCTGAAGCATTTGGATTTTCCATTATTTCAGGAAATTCAATATTTGATATAATACCTTTTAGAAAAGCAGTTGATTCTTCTGAAATTATTTTATCTGAATTTTGTGAAAAAGAAATTGCACTACCATTAATTACAGTAAAAATTACTGTCTCATATATTGATTGCCCAACGTCGTCAGTTCCACTGAAAGAAATCTCAACAAAAGGAATGTTTGACACAACAAAAGACGATGCTTGTACATGATAATCACTTGTCGTAGTGTTGTAACTGTTTACAAATTCTGCTAACTCTTCTTCGCTCATGGATTGAAGATTGTAAATAGCCTTAGTAGAATCAGTGGTGCTTTCGCCAACGTAAATGTTGATATCACCATCTGATGCTGAAATCAAAGCGACAGCTTCTGTTTTTCCAATTATTTCTAGTTTTTGTTCAGGGTTTGAAATACCTGCTTCCGACCACATTTCATCCTCGACAGAAAAATCGGGATACAACACATAACTTCCTTCAGGAAGTGTTATCTCACCTGAGAAATCTTTTAAATCAACGCTCTCCTCTACTGCTAAAACGCTAAAAGATGCGAGGAAAATTAAAGCGCAACAAAATACGCAACTCAATAATTTTACAGTTCTTTTCATCAATATATTTCCTTTTTCCAATAAATTTAACAATCTAAACAAAATCATACCAAAAGTGATATCACAGATTATTAACCGCTTGTTAGATTATCTCAAATTAACAATAAAGACTGCGACACCTAAATTAAAAAGTGTCACAGCCCCTTTTAATATAATTACATAGCTTATTTCAATGAAACTGCTTACTCGATTATATCATTCTCGTCAGTTTCGGCATTTGCTTCAACCACAACTTCATCTTGAGGTTGCTCTTCAACTTCCTCAAATTCATCAGCATAAACTTCAGCGTCTGTATTCTCTGTCTTTTTAGGTGCTAATTTTTCTGTTGCAGTATTCACTACATTTTTTACTTGAGAAGCAGCACTTCCGACTACTCCTTTTGCACCTTGAATTACAGTAGGTGTTTCTTTTACAACTTTTTCAGCAACTTTTACACTTGCATTTGCAACTGCTTTGCCAACTTCAAATGCTGCATCGCCTGCTTTTGAAAATGCGCTGCCAACTTCATTTGTGTCAATTCCAACATTTTCAGCAACTGTTTTAACCTTGGTTTTTATTTTCTCTGCTGTCTCGCAATATACATCTGAAACTGCTCTTTTTACATTTTCTGCAGTATTAGGCTTTGTAATCTCATCTATGTCGCCTTCAAGTATATCTTTTTTCTTATTTTCATCATATTTTTGAGCAACTTTCACAGTAGCATATCCTGCACCCACTGCAACCGCAAACCCAAGAACTTTACCGAATATACTCATATTTATAACCACCTTTTCTTTTATATTCTGATTAAATACTAGCACTATTATATGAAAAAGTCAACAAATTTATCCGTATTAAAATATAATTTACAGAATAGTCATTATTGACGTTTTCAAAATGTTTCAATCGCATTTTCTATATAACAAAAGTGTAATATCACTCTATTATGTGACTATAGAAAACCTCTCCGTCTGCCCAAGCGCACTCTATAACAATCCTTTGAACTTCAGGGCTTTCAAATTGAACTTCCCAAAGCATTTCGTCTGTGAAATTGTTCTCTATTTCAATTTTCAGCTCGGTTTCAACATAGTCTACAACAGTTTCATCATTTTTTTCATAGCCTACAAATTTATATATGATAACTAAATCTGACTCTCTAGCTTCTGCATTGATGTGATATTCCGAACCATCATTACCGGCTTCAAATGATGCATTAACTTGTTCTGCTAGTTCATCAATTGATATAACTATCGAATCTCTTAGCGCCAACAACTCTGCATCATCAGGGAAAATCACTAAAGCTTCCACTAACAAAACATTTGCACCATATGTATCTTCCAAACCAATAAGTCTGTTGACTTCCTCAATTACATACGCAGGATATGAATCATAAATTTCATTTAAAGCTTCGTCAAATCTGTCTTCAAACTCCGGAAGATTTTGTTTTCCGACTTCTAAAATGTCAACAGCACCTATAACATCATAATAACTTATATAGTATCCCGCATCATCATAAAATGTTATGTACCAAGCTTCTTTTGTATCACTCAATAAATTCATAAACTCTTCATCGTCAGGGAAATCATCTAATGCACTATTTATCACACTAATCGCACTTGAGAACTCACCATTTTCGACATAATTTGAAACATCTTTGTTAATGATATCACTCACAACAGATTTGTACTGCTCATTCAAATCAGCAAGTGCAGCAACCAGCACTTCGTCGTCAGGAAGAATTAAAAGCGCTTCATTCAATATCTCCATTTGATAGCTAAACGCTTCTACGGTTTGCTGTTCGCCTATCATACTTAAAATATCTTCTCTGTATATTTCAATTGCACTGTTTAAGTCTGCCTGAGCTTTTCCATAGTATTTTGATTCACCTGCAACTTCGTTGTAAAATTCTAACGCAGACTCAAAATCATCTACCCCAAGAGCTTCTTCTGCATTATGGATTAAACCCAAAGCTTTCAAGTCTACATCTACTTGTTCAGCAGCAGCTTTCGCTTTATTCGACATCTCTTCATGGTCTAATTCTGCAAAAGCTTCAAAGTCACTGAAATAGTCCCAAGTATCGTCATAATTGTGTTCAGTTTCATTGTATTTTTGAATTGAAGTACCAATCAATGCGTCTAAACGTGAATCCGCAAATATTTTATCGAAATAGGTTGAAACAAGTTGTTCATTATAAATCTGAACTGCTCCCTCGTAATCTTCTTCAACTAGTTTCGCTTCCATTGCATGATATGGCGAAAGGAAGAATAATGTAGTAACTACACCAATTAAAATTACAAAAACAGCCACAGAAGATATAAGTACAATTTTCATTGTGCTTAGCTTTTTGCCTTTAACCGAGGATTGATCCTCATTATTTCCATCAATATTTTGAGCATTTGAGCTGTATGAAAATTCTGGATTACTATTTGCATCATTTTCTAGTTGATTATTGTTAAAAACAGGCGCAGGCGCCTCACCACTTTGAGCATTATCAACGCTTAAATTATCATTAGTAATCGGCTTATATGCAAAATTATCCGAGTTTGTCGAATGTGATTGCATATCATTAAA
>CAYJBU010000170.1:0-5321 GCA_964368155.1 uncultured Eubacteriales bacterium
GCTTCGCCGCATTTTTTGAGCATTTTGTCAAGTCTTTTTTGTAAATTTTCTGTTTTTTTCTATTTTTTCCACCCTGTTTTATTGTTTTCATCAACAACAAAAAGAACCAGTAGTTTTTTCTCTACTAGCTCCTTTGTTCTTTTTTTTCTTAAGTTCGTGGCATTGGCTTCCACGCCTGTCGACAATATCAAATAATATTATCATATGGAAATGATTTGGCATTATGTCAAATTTGTTTACGCAATTATATTTCTTGTTAGTGTACTCAATCGTTTTTCAATCTGTTAGCTTTTCGTTCTGCAATATCCATTACAACTCCTACACAATTAAGGTGAAAACTACTCTTTTTCTACACTGCTGATTTTCAATCCCAATTCATCAAGCTGAATAGTTTCAACAGGAGCAGGAGCCATTGTCATTAACTCTTTTGCGTTTTGCATTTTCGGGAATGCAATTACATCTCGCAAGCTGTCGCACTCCATCATTATCATGACAATTCTGTCGAGTCCAAGACCCATTCCCCCATGTGGAGGCGCACCATATTTGAATGCGTCAAGTAAAAATCCGAATTTTTCTTGTGCTTCTTCTTGTGAAAAACCAAGTGAAGAGAACATTTTGCTTTGAAGTTCAGGATTTGTAATTCTGATTGAACCACTGCAAAGCTCAACTCCGTTTAACACTAAGTCATATGCTTTTGCTCTAACTGAACCCTTGTCGCTCTCGAGGTTGTCAAGGCACTCGTCCATTGGAGAGGTGAACGGGTGGTGCATTGCAATCCATTGTTCATTTTCTTTGTCAAACTCAAAGAAAGGCATTTCTGTAACCCAAAGGAAGTTAAATCCATTTGGAATGATGTCTAGTTTTTTTGCAAGTGTAGTTCTAAGCATGCCAAGTTGCGAAAGAACATCAGAACTGTCAGTGTCAGCAATGATTAACAAAACGTCGCCTTGTTCTGCGCCTGTTTTCTCAAAAATCGCATTCATTTCATCTTCTTTCATAAACTTAGAGAAAGAGGAAGTAGTTGCATCTGCTAGTCGAACCCATGCAAGCCCTTTTGCGCCAATGCCTCTGACATATTCTGTTAGTTTATCAACTTCTTTTCTGGTGAGAGTTGTGACACAATCTTTTGCGAGTATCGCTCTTACGCTTCCGCCATTTTTAATTGCATTTGAAAAAACTCCAAATTCACAATCTTTGACAATTTCGGAAATATCACAAATTTCCATTCCAAAGCGTGTGTCGGGCTTGTCAGAGCCAAAACGCTCCATTGCTTCTGCATAGCTCATTCTTGTAAAAGGAGCTGGAATTTCTATATTAAGCACATCTTTGAACAATCGTTTCATGTAGCCTTCGCCGATTTCCAAAACATCATCTATGTCAACAAAGGACATTTCTAAGTCGATTTGTGTAAACTCGGGTTGTCTGTCAGCTCTTAAGTCCTCGTCACGGAAACAACGTGCAAGTTGAATGTATCTGTCAAATCCTGCAACCATCGAAAGTTGTTTGTAAAGCTGTGGAGATTGTGGCAGTGCATAGAACTCGCCACCATGTATACGACTAGGCACTAAAAAGTCACGTGCACCCTCAGGTGTTGACCTAATCAAGATTGGAGTTTCAATCTCGATAAATCCGTTTTCGTCAAAATAATCTCTTGTCACTTTTGTGATTTTGTGTCTCATGATAATGTTGTTTTGCAAATCAGGACGTCTCAAATCCAAGTAACGATGTTTCAAGCGAATTTCTTCACCTGCGTTTGAATTTGGCAAAATTTCAAAAGGAGGAGTTTGCGAAGTTCCAAGAATTCTTAATTCTGAAACAGCAATTTCGATCTCTCCTGTAGCAATTTCCATGTTTTTCGAACTTCTTTCTCTTACTGTTCCAACAGCTGCAAGAACAAATTCGCTTCTAACAGAAAATGCTTTATCGAAAACTTCTCTGTCTGTGCTGTCGTCAAATGCCAATTGCATTATGCCACTTCTGTCTCTCAAATCAATGAAAATCAGTTGACCTAAGTCGCGTCTGCGCTGAACCCAGCCGAAAACTGTTACTGTTTTTCCAATGAAATCTTTTGTGAACTCTCCGCAATATGCGGTTCTTTTTAATCCTTTAATATTTTCTATAATCATAATATTTTTTGTCATACACGTTCAAATTCAATAAACTTGAACGCGCTTTGTGACATTCCTTTCATTTAATAAATTATTCTTCAATAAAACTGGCAAGTGTCATTTCGTCTGACGCAACTGCAATGTACTCTTTCAAGAAATTGTCTCCTAGTGAAATTTCTGCTTTCGCGCCTGTGTTCATGTTTTTAAGCTCTGCTCTCTGATTTTCAAGCTCGTTGTCGCCAAGCACAATGCTATATTTTGCGCCGATTTTATCTGCATATTTCATTTGAGCTTTCAGACCACGTTTGCACAAATCACACTCTGCAGAAATTCCACAGTCGCGCAATTCTTGAGTGAGTTTAAAAGCTGCAAGAACAGCATTATCACCCATTGAAGCAACATAGATTTCAGTTGTGTCTATTTCAGGGAATTCAATATTCTGTGATTGCATGACTAATAAAAGTCTTTCAATTCCCATTCCAAAGCCTAAACCAGCAGTGGGTTTGCCACCTAATTGTTCGACCAATCCGTCGTATCTTCCTCCTGCACACACTGCGCTTTTTGCGCCAATGCTGTCACTTAGAAACTCAAAAACAGTTTTTGTGTAGTAGTCGAGTCCACGAACTATCTTAGGGTTAATCGTAAACTCAACATCTAATTCAGTTAAAAATCCTTTAACAGAATTAAAATGAGTGTTACATTCATCGCAAAGATAATCAATAATAACCGGTGCGCTTTCACCAATTTTAGAGCATACAGGGCTTTTACAGTCGAGTATTCTCATTGGGTTTCTGTCAATTCTTGAAAGGCAAGTTTCGCAAAGCTCCTCTTTTTTCGTGTTTAAATATGTCTTTAAAGCTTCGTTATAATTTTTTCTGCAAATTGGGCAACCTATTGAATTGATTTCTAAACTTAAATCTTTTACACCAAGGCGTTCAAGCAAACTCTTTCCAAACAAAATTAATTGTGCATCTGCAATAGCCTCACTTGTTCCAAACATTTCGCAACCAAATTGGTGGTGTTCTCTAAATCTGCCTGCCTGTGGTTTTTCATATCTATAGCACTGGCTGAAATAGTAATATTTAAGAGGGTATCCATTGTTGTACTCGCCACTTTGAAGCATAGCTCGGACTGCTCCTGCTGTGCCCTCGGGCTTTAGTGTGATGCTTCTTCCTCCTTTGTCGTCGAATGTGTACATTTGCTTTTCGACTATATCGGAAGTGTCGCCCACTCCTCGTAAAAATAACTCTGTGTGCTCGAACACAGGAGTTCGAACTTCGCCAAAGCCATACGAATCAGCCTCACTTCTCATAACTTCCTCGATAATTTGCCATTTAGCTGCTTCTTTAGGCATGATGTCTTGTGTGCCTTTAGGTGATTGTGTAATTAGTGCCATATTTTCCTCCAAATTTCATATAATAAAAAATAAAATGCCCGTCTCTTGTGTCTTCAACACAAGGGACGAGGCATAAAAGCTTCGTGGTGCCACCCTTTTTTAAAGGTAAAACAAATATATCTTACCTTCCTCTGTTTTCTTTAACGCAGAAATACGCCCCAAAAGGTAAGCTCGGAAATTGTCTTTCGCTTGTAATGCAAAAGGACTCTCAGCAAATGTCCTTATCTCTGAATACACTTAAAAGCTACTCTTTTTCGTCACAGCTTAATTTTTTACATATTCTCTCCAGTCGAGATCTCCTCTGTCTAGTCCGTGTATTAGCACTTCAGCAGTTGCAATGTTTGTAGCAACAGGAATTTGGTGCATATCACAAAGTCTTAACAAATTAATATCGTCTGGTTCGTGTGGTTTTGCATCAAGTGGATTTCTGAAGAATAACAACATATCAATTTCGTTGTATCCAATTCTTGCTCCAATTTGTTGGCCTCCACCTTGTGAACCACTTAAAAACCTTTGTATTTTCAATCCTGTTGCATCTGATACTATCTTACCTGTTGTTCCTGTAGCACAAAGGTTATGCTTGGATAACACTCCGCAGTAAGCAATGCAGAATTGAACCATCAACTCTTTCTTTTCATCATGTGCAATCAACGCAATATTCATATTAACGACCATCCTTTCTCTTGTTCAACTAAATTAAAGGTATTGGTATGGATTCTCCTTCAATTCTAGCTGCAATCCTGTGTAGTGCACCTTGTGCTATAGAATTTTCAGGTGCTTTTTGTCCTCTTAAAAAACATGCCGCCAGAGAACCATCTTCTGGAATAACCCCAATTAGAGGTATTGAAGTCTCATCTATAACTCTGTCTAAATCTTCGTAAATATTTATTTTATTAAATAATACATCGCTAAAACGATTTATTATAAGTTTTTGATTAATAACACCATTTTCTGATAAAAGTGAATGTACTTTAAGTGTGCTTCTTATACATACCGGGTCCGGAGTGCAAACAACCAAAGCATTTGTTGCTATTGATAATGCAACTCGAAATCCTTTATCAATTCCGGCAGGAGCATCCAATAAAATAACATCAAAATGATTTCTTAATATCGAAATCAAACGTTTCATCTGTGAAACTGACAGCATATCATCAGAATTTGCAGGCGCAGGCATTACAAATAAGTTCTCTTGTGAGCGTACAGGATAGATAGCTTTTTGGATGGAACAATTACCTTTTACAACATCCGAAACATCGTAAACCAAATTACTGTCAACAGATGTGAGTCTGTCGATTGTTCTAAGTCCTGCATCACAGTCTAGTAGTAGTATTCTTTTGTTCTTTTGTGCTAAAGAATAGCCTAAACCAACAGTGATTGTGGACTTTCCAACTCCACCTTTTCCGGATACAATTGCAGATATTTTTCCCATTAGCTTATCCTCCTAACTTATAGTAACACAAATTACGAAAATAGTCAAAACTATTTTTTCAAAAAAGAACAATTTCAGACAAACGCACAAAAAGTGAAATTCTTTTCTGGTAGATTTTACAGCTTTTTAGTACATAATAAATCACGTTATTGTTATAATTGAATACAATTTTCGGAATATCACATTTTTCGATAATACTGCTAGCAAAATAGACAAAATTAGTTCAAAAATTAATATTAAAAAATCATGGGGTTGCTGCATTAAAGAATTTTCTCGTCAAATTGCATAAACTGAATTAGGTGTTGTAGGGACGCCGAAGCGAATAAAATTCGCCCTTGCGGGTGTCCGAAAAAAATACGTTAAAAACACAGGGACACCCGCAAGGCTA
>CAYJBU010000171.1:0-3606 GCA_964368155.1 uncultured Eubacteriales bacterium
TTTGAAACCTATAATTTTTACCACTCTATCGAGTTACCGAAAAGCTAAATAAGGCTAATTAACGCGTATTCAGGGACACCAGATTAATTATCAGCGGTATCACTCTTCTTTCTAGTATGGTTTTTTAATCCTACTATATATAAAGTCTGTAGCTTTGATATGCTACATTCTCAATCCTTGTAATCCTTTGGGCATTTTATCAGTGTCAGTAGCTTGCGCTTACTCTACGCATGTTCCTAATTATTTACATTATGCAAACCTGACTAAAATAATTCCATCCGTTCCGGCTTTCTATAACCCAATGAACTTCTGATTAAGTCCGATTAGCTACATCTCAAATCATTTTCAATTTTCCCTTACATCATATGTTAGTATAAACGAATACAATGCAAATAAAACACTATTTCTGCCTGTCGATTTCCCACAAAATTCATATTGCATAGGGTGGATGTTTTAAGATCAATTTAATCTCTTAATACTATTTGAAGCAATTTTCAACTCTAAAGTCATTTTAATCCTAAAAAGTTTATCTCATCAACTTTATCATGATACCATTTTTAAGGTCATTTAAATCCCTTAAAACTTTAATTCTTAAGAACATAACTAATAAAGTATGTTACCTTAGGTATTTAAAGTCATTTTAATCCCTTAAACTCCGGTAATTGAGATTTTGCTATTCCTATAACTCACTATTATAAAACCTTTCACCTTTTATAACTATGATTGATGAATTTTATCATTAACACTCTAAAGTATTTATACTTTAGTCTTCCTGACAGATAATCTGATTTTGCTAAACGATTGTCAAGTTAAATCCTAATGCTACTTATTAGACACTGTAGCCCAAAGGACTACGATATAAATGGAATGGTTCATTATCCATTGGACTCACCACTTTCTATAATGAAATAGGGTACTTTACAGATTACTCTTACAAAGTCTAAAGAAAATTCTTTATTCTTTTTACTTTTTGTTTGTGACTAAAACTTTGTATTTGTTTTCTGTGACTATATTATATAATAGGTTGGCAGATTTGTCAATAGTTTTTTAGAAAAATAATGAAAAAAATTGTGATATATGAATAAAAACTGAACTTTTGAACTTGCAGATGAAATTTTTGAAAATAATTTGATTTAAGTGTTGACAAATAGATATTAATGTGATATTATATATAAGTCGGATACGACAATAGTTGGTGATGATTACTGCGAGGGTCCACCTGTTCCCATTCCGAACACAGAAGTTAAGCTCGCATGTGTCGAAAATACTTGGCTGGCGACGGCCCGGGAAAATAGATATCGCCTACACAAAGACTGTCAATTTGACGGTCTTTTTTTGTTTTTAGTGATTACAGTTTTGTTAGTTTTCATTCTTAGAAATTGGAGAATATAACAATTGACTTGTATAAGTTGTTTTTAAAACAGAGAAGACACCAATTAATCTGGATATATCACTCGAAATTGAATTTATGAAAAATTTTCAGCTTCTTATCATTTCTTTTGCTGTGCATGATAAGAATAATAAACATTAATTGTTTGCTTGCACAGTGGCGGAGTGGAGTATAATATTATGAGTAATTCAAAAAAAATGAATGTATTGATGATTATGACCGATCAGCAACATAAATACGCTTTAGGAAGCGTCTTACCTTATGTTAACACACCAAACTTAGACAAACTTGCTAAAAAAGGAACTTTATTTACTAATGCTTATTCTAACAACCCTGTATGCTCTCCGTTTAGAGGTATTTTATACTCAGGCTTGTATTCAAAAGATAACGGAGTCATTAACAATGAAGCGACTCCTTTTGAAAATCAAATTTTCCTTGCGGATGAATTTGAAAAAAATGGCTACAACACTTCTTTTGTAGGAAAACTACATATCGGAAGAACAGGAAACAATCCAATTCCTGAAGAGTTTAGAATGGGTCATAAAAATTTTTTGGGTTATCAATGTTATAACGGCTTTTTTGATGACATCTGTTTTTACGATGAAGACGGGGTAGAGCACGAGTTTGAAGGGCACAGGACTGATGTAACAACCGATTTGGGTATTGAGCGCATGAGAAAACTTGCTAGTGAAGACAAACCTTTTCTTCATACTATTTTCTATCAAGCTCCACATTATCCTGAAGAACCGTCAGAATGTTATGAAAAGTTATATGATGGATTTGAGTTTCCACTTCCTGAGCTTTTTGAAGATATTGACCCTTATACTCCAACTTTTTCTCCCAAGAGCCCCAGACCTATTGAAAACTGCAAGAATTATAAAAGATATGGAAACGATATACAAGAGTATTTAAAATTGTATTATGCAATGGTTTCCCAAATAGATAGAAATGTTGGGAGAATTTTAGACGAGTTAGATTCATTGGGAATAGCAGATAATACGTCTATTATTTTTTCTAGCGATCATGGAGACATGCAAGGTTCGCATGGAATGAAAAACAAGTGTTTACCGTTTGAACGTTCATGTGGAATTCCGCTTATTGTCTACTCACCCAAGTTAAAGCATGTTGCTGTTTCAGAAAAACCTGTTTCATCGGTCGATTATTACCCGACATGCCTTGAAATGGCTGGCTTCAAAAGCTGTAAAGAGTTGCCTGGGAAAGAGTTGTTGTCTCTTTGTGAAGGAAAAAAGGTAGAACATCCTGTGGTTTTTGCTGAAAACAACAATAGTGCGACCAAGTGGATGATGTATCGTGATGATAAATATAAGCTGGTATTGTTAAAAGATAACCTAAAACCTCTTTATTTGTTTGACATGGAAAATGATGTAACTGAAAGCGAGAATTTGATTGAAAATCCGAAATTCGCTTCTTTGGAAGCGGATTTAACAAAAAAATTGATTGAGATTTATTTCAAGAAATATTGATGTAATATTAAAACCAAAAAAATTAGAGTTATAACTAATTTTTTTGGTTTTTTGTTTTGTGATTTAAAATAAAAGTATATTATATATAATAAATTGAAAAATGAATTTTTTTATGTAGATTTTTTTATTTAATTGACGTATAATTAAATTGTACTTAATAACACGTTATTCAGTACAAACGCAAAGCGTTTCTTGTTACTAACAGCAGTTATTAATTATAACAAAAAATAGAAAATTGAAAAAATAGGTGTTTTATGCAAATAAATATTGCGATTTGCGACGATGAAAAAATTCAAATAGAAAACATGAAAAAACTCGTTAGTCTTTGGGCGAACGAGTTTGATATGATTGTATGTACTAGTGAATATGAAAGTGGAGAGAGCTTTTTGTTTGCTTTTGAGGAAGATAAAACCTTTGATATAATATTGCTGGATATTGAAATGGGTGGTATTAACGGGGTTGATCTTGCAAAAATTATTCGAAGAAAAAGCGAAACAATGCAAATTGTTTTTGTAACGGGTTATTCAGATTATATAGCAGAGGGTTACGAGGTATCAGCTCTTCATTATCTGATGAAACCGGTTGACACAGAAAAATTTTTTTCTACGCTTAATCGTGCGATGGAGAAAATAAAGAAAAATGAGAAAAGCATTTTTTTAGACACAAACTTTGGAGGAGTGAAAATTCCGTTGTATGAGATTAGGTATATAGAAGTAGTTAAGAATTATGTGA
>CAYJBU010000171.1:3616-5267 GCA_964368155.1 uncultured Eubacteriales bacterium
CGCAAAAGAGGAATATACATCAAAATTATCTCTTGCAGAGATTGAAAAGAAACTTGATAGTGGATTTTTCAGAACCGGTAGGTCATATATCATTAACTTGGCATATGTGAGAAAAGTTAGTAAGAGTGAGGTATTACTCTCTTGTGGAAGTGTTGTTCCGCTGCCAAGAGGAATGTATGATAATTTAAACAGGGCAATTATTGACACCTAAACACAAGGAGGTATACAATGTTTAGAATAAACAAAAAAGCAGAGAAACAAATGGCGCTATATCAAGCAGAACTTTTAAAAACTCATTATAGCGAAGTTGAGAACATGTATAAAAAAATGAGAGGTTGGCGACACGATTATCGAAATCACATTCAAGTTATGAAAGTGCATATTGCACAAGGTGACATCGATTCGGTGGCGAACTATCTCGATTTATTAGATAAAGACTTACAAACTGTTGACATAGCACTTAAAACTGGAAATGCAATGGTAGATGCTATACTTAACAGCAAAATTTCGCTTGCAAATGCTAAGGGGATTAATGTAATAGCAGATGCAAATATACCTGTGAAACTTAGCATTTCAGAGATTGATTTGTGTGTTATAATAGGAAATTTATTTGACAATGCGATTGAGGCGAGCCTTTTGTTACCTGAAAAAAATAGACTGATAAGAATTTATATTGACATGAAAAACACCCAGTTTTATATCAGTTTCACTAATTTTACAAAAGATAAAAAGCAAAGTAAATTTGGAAATTTATTTAGGACCACAAAAGGAGATAATCATGGCTTAGGGCTGGTTAGGATTGACAGCACTATTGAGAAATTAGGTGGGTATTTAAGCAGGAATAGTGAAAGCGGAGCTTTTACAACTGAGATTTTACTTCCGCAACAATGAAGTGAGTTCAGAGTTTAGATGTATGAGTTCAGAGGTTTCAATTTTATAGGATTTATATATTGGTGACAATTATTAGTAAGGTAATATTTTATGGAGTATAGTATTATTGCAAGTAAAAGTAAAGCTTTTGCTGTGCGAATTATTAAACTGAGAAAGCATTTAGAGAAAGGGCAAAAAGAATACACACTATCTCAGCAAATACTTAATAGTGGAACAAGTATTGGTGCAAACATAAGAGAGGCTTTACGAGGTCAAAGCAAAGCTGATTTTAAAGCGAAAATGTGCATTGCTTTAAAAGAAGCAGATGAAACCTTGTATTGGCTTGAACTACTTTTTGAAACCGAGTATATAAATAGAGAAGCATTTTTATCTTTGCAAAATGACTGTGAAGAGTTAATAAAAATCTTGGTATCAATATTAAAGTCTAAAAAGAAGAACCTCTGAACTCTGAACTCATAACTCTGAACTAACAATTCGTCCCCCAATACATACAATTCGTCCCCAAGTTAACACAAGGGGACTTTTTTGCTATATAATCTGGATTAAGGAGGGATTAAGATGAAGAAAAATAAAAAAGACAAAGATAATATTAAATACTGCATGTGGAAAGCATCTAAATTTATGCTTTCGGTAGGGTGGAAGAATGAAAAAGAGATGATATTTTTTTATATTGCAATAACAGTAGTAGCGGTGCTTTTAAGCTTAGCAGAGCTTTATGTCGCACCCGTAATATTAGGCAGTGTAGAAAACATGGCAAGTG
>CAYJBU010000172.1:0-5255 GCA_964368155.1 uncultured Eubacteriales bacterium
CTTTCTTTTGCGTTAGAAAGCCATTTTCAAGTTGTTCAGCAGGTATTAATTAAAAAGAAGGAGTGTATTCATTGAAAAAACCAAATATTTTATATTTTATGTCGGATGACCACAGTGCAAACACGATTAGCTGCTATAACTCGATTTTATCTCCTGTTTTCAAAACACCTAATCTTGATAGGATAGGCAATGAGGGAGCAAGAATGGACGGCTTTTTTGCCACAAATTCAATTTGTACTCCTGCAAGAGCAACAGTAATGACTGGTCAATACGGACATATAAACGGAGTAAGAACGCTTGCAGATGACTGGAATCCAAACTCAGGTTCGCCAAACATTGGAAAGCTAATTACCGACAGCGGATATGAGTCGATGATGATTGGGAAATGGCATGTAGGCTGCAAACCGGAGGGATTTAATAACTATAAGTATCTTTGTGAAAGCCTTGAGAATGAAAAACCCGGACAAGGTGAGTATAGAAATCCATTTTTCTTTGAAATGGGAAAAGGTACTGTGCAACACGAGGGTTATGTAACCGATATTATCACCGATATGACTACAGATTGGTTAAAGACGAGAAACAAAGATAAACCCTTCTTTTTGATGTGTCACCACAAAGCTCCGCATGATTTCTGGGATTATCCCGAAAGACATGAGGGTTTGTTTGACGGAGTGGAAATACCTGAGCCAGACACTCTTTTTGAAGATCGCTCACACAGGAATGTAGCGACTAGAGAATATGGTAGCTCGGTAACTCCAAGAAATCCTATCAGAAGTTTATATGTTGATTTTTCTAAAGAAGACTATGTGACAGGACCTCTAAAAGTGTCTGAAAATGCAACTTTTGAAGAAAAAGGCAAGGCAGCATATCAAAAATATCTAAAAGATTATATGAGAACAGTTGCAGGCATAGATGATTCTGTTGGAGAAATATTAAAAGAGCTTGAAGAGCAAGGCGAATTAGATAACACAATTATCATTTACACTTCAGACCAAGGAATGTTCTTGGGCGAGCACGACTATCAAGATAAACGCTGGAGCTTTGAAGAAAGTTTGCGTTCTCCTTTCTTGGTTAGATATCCAAAAGAAATACAATCAGGAAGAGTTGTTAAAGAGCTTGCTTGTAACATTGATGTTGCCCCATTGCTACTTGATTATGCTGGAGTTGAAATTCCAAACGATATGCAAGGCGTAAGCATGAGGAAATTAATTTCAGGTGAAACAGAGAGTATTAGGGAAAGCGTGTATTTTAGATATTGGATGCACAGAGCTCATAAGCATGACAACCCTGCTCATTATGGAATTAGAACAACTGATTACAAACTAACTTTCTTCTATGGCTTGCCACTTGATGCGTCAGGTACAAATAGTGAAATTAGTCCTGCTGGTTGGGAACTTTACGATTTGAAGAATGATCCAAAAGAATGCTGTAATATTTATGGCAAAGAGGGTTATGACGAAATTACTGCAGATTTGAAAAAGCTTCTTGCAGAAAGAAAGACATTCTATAAAGATGAAGACGAGCAATATCCTGAATTGCTAGAAAGACTAGCGAATACTAAATAGATATTAAGAAAAAAATACGGGGGATTTCATGATTTATCTAATAAACTGTTATCATAAGTTTTTGGATTGATTTTGTTTGTCCCCTGTGATTTTTTAGAAATTGATGGATGTGTATTGAAAGGTAGGGACTTAAATTGAATAAGAAACCAAATGTTATTTTTGTTTTAACCGACGACCAAGGTTATGCCGATTTAGGTTGTCATGGAAACAAAAATATTAAAACACCTAATTTAGACGAGTTTTATAAGGATTGCACCAGATTTACTGATTTCCACGTTGCACCACTTTGCGCACCTACACGAGGTGCTTTGATGACTGGTAGAAGACCTCTTAGAAATGGGGTTTGGGCGACTTGTTGGGGGCGTTCCATATTAAAAGAGGGCGAATATACACTAGCAGATTGCTTTGCAGATAACGGATACGAGACAGGCATGTTTGGTAAATGGCACTTAGGAGATAATTATCCGTCAAGACCCGAGGACAAGGGGTTTAAAAAAGTTGTTGCTCACAAAGGTGGAGGAGTTGGACAATCTCCCGATTTTTGGGGTAATAACTATTTTGATGACACTTATTTTGAAAATGGTGAAGCCAAGGAATACGAGGGTTATTGCACTGACGTTTGGTTTGACCAAGCGAAGAGATTTATCAGCGACAATAAGGAGAAACCATTCTTTGCGTATATTGCAACTAATGCACCGCACAGCCCTTATTTGGTTGATAAAAAATACAGCGAGCAATATTATGGAAATGACAATATTGTTGAACCCGAGTTTTATGGCATGATTACAAATATAGACGAGAATTTTGGAAAACTCAGAGAGTTTTTAAAAGAAAATGACTTGGAAGACAATACGATTTTGATGTTTATGACAGATAATGGGAGTTCTGGAAGTTGTACACTAGACTCTAACGCATATTGTAGCAAAGGTTACAATGCTAATATGAGAGGCAAAAAAGGCTCGTATTATGATGGTGGGCACAGAGTTCCATTCTTTATCAGATGGAAAGATGGCGAACTGGTTGGTGGAAAAGATATCAATTCGCTTGCAATGGGCGTGGACTTTTTCCCAACATTAATGGAGTTGTGTTCTCTTGAAAACAAAAGAGAAAATGAGCTTGATGGTCAATCACTAGTTGGTGCAATTGCTGGGGAAGAAATCACAGGCAAATTAGACTTTTTGCAATATAGACAAGACACAATTATCCCAGAAAAATGGCAAAATGTTGTGCTTTTTGATAAGTGGAGATTGGTTTACGGAAAAGAGCTTTACAACATTGAAAACGACCCTGAGCAAAGAAATGATGTTGCACTTCAATACCCTGAAATGGTAGAAAAACTCAGAGCAGAGCACGAAAAATGGTGGGATGAAATTTATGAAGAAGTTCAAAAATATGCGACTATCGTATTAGGTAATGAGGCAGAAAATCCAGCTGTTTTAAATCCAATGGACGTTTTAGGCGATGTTGCGTGGCATCAAATAATGGTCTCGAAAAATTTTGTTACAGCTGGTAAATGGCATGTTAGATTTGATGAAAAGGGTACATATAAATTTTCATTAATGCGCTATCCTGAAGAGCTCAAAAGAGAGATTAACAAAATGGTGGAGGAGTCAGAAATTGAAGAATTAGCTCCATATGGCTATGCAAAAAATACGGTAGTCGTTCCAGTTGATGTGAAATATTCAAAAGTTAAAATGGAACTTTTTGGCGAAGTTTATGAGAAACCGGTGAGCGATGGCGATGTTCAAATTGATATTACAGTTGAAATTGATAATCTAGAAGAAACAGATCTTTGTGCAAAATTTATTTATGATGAAGATAAATCCTGCGGTGTTTATTATATCACAGTAGAAAAATTGTAATAAAAAAAGACAGTTAATAGTTGAGAGAAAGGGCAATGAATTTATGAAAAAACCAAATATTTTATTTGCAATTGCAGATGATGCCTCTCATTTCGGAATATATGGACATTCATTTGTTAAGACTCCGAATATTGATTGGGTTGCTAAACAAGGAGTGATTTTTGAAAACGCTTTTACATCAAACCCAAAATGCGCTCCTTCGAGGGCTACGATTTTGACAGGTAAATACACATGGGAACTAGAAGATGGGTGTAACCATTTTGGATATTTCCCGAAAGGTTTTGAGGTTTATCCTGATTTGCTTGAAAATGCAGGATATTTTGTAGGATATACAGGTAAGCCTTGGGGACCTGGGGACTATGAGCATTATGGAAGAAGTCGAAATCCTGTTGGTAACGAATACAAAGCGAAAAAATTGTCACCTCCGGAAAACAGCCATATTTCAAGCTGTGATTATGCAGAGAATTTCAGAGATTTTTTAAACGATAAAAAAGATGAGGATAGTTTTTGCTTTTGGTATGGTGGAATTGAACCACATCGTTCTTATTCCTACCAAGAGGGAATTCGTGGCGGTAAAAATCTAGACGAAATCGACTCTATTCCTCCATATTGGCCGAATACTGAAGAAGTAAAAACAGACATGCTCGATTACGCTTATGAAATTGAGTGGTTCGACTCTCATCTTGGTAAAATGATTGATATTTTAAAAGAAAAAGGCGAGTATGAAAACACTTTAATCATAGTTACCTCCGATAATGGATGCCCATTCCCAAGAGTGAAAGGTCAAATGTATGAGCAAGACTTTCATTTGCCTATGGTTGCTTGTTGGGGTGATGTTTGCACTGGTGGAAGAAAAGTCAGCGACCTTATAAGCTTTACTGATTTAGCTCCTACTTTCTTGGACGTTGGCGGAGCAGAGATACCTGAAGAAATGACAGGGAAAAGTTTTAAAGATATCCTCACAAGTGATAAAAGTGGTCTAATTGACAGTGAACGCGTAGTCACTTATTTTGGTAGAGAAAAACACGATTTAGGACGAGAGAACGATTTGGGTTATCCGGTGCGTTGTATCAGAGACACGAATTATTTGTACATTAAAAATTTTGCTCCAGAGCGTTGGCCTGCCGGAAATCCAGAAACAGGGTATACAAATTGTGACTCTTCGCCTACAAAAGAAGTTATCTTGGATTTGAATGAAAAAGGTGAAAGCTTTTACTATAATCTTGCTTTTGGAAAAAGACCGAAAGAAGAAATGTATGACATTATATCTGATCCTGAATGCATGATTAATCTTGCTTTGAATAAAGAATTTGATGATTTGCGTGCAAAAATGGAACAAGATTTAATGGGTTTCTTGGTAAAAACTAAAGACCCACGTGTTTGTATCGAGTCAGATTATTTTGAAAAATTTCTTTATGTAGGCAACGGTAATCATTCATGGAAAGATTATGTTGAAGGAACGTTTAGAAAACAAAAATATTGATTTTCGTACTGTAGTTAAAAAACTGCAAAAAAACAGTCTTATATGGCTGAAATAAAAACTAGATGGCAAAGAGGCTGTCGCATTAACGAATTATTTCGTCAGAATAAACAAACTATAGTAGGGACATGCGCTTCCATGCCTGTCCGAAATATATCAATTTTCTACTTTTGGTTTATTTTGACCTTAATGCGATAACCACTTTGTTATTTTACGCTCTTTTTCATTTGATACTTGAAATTTATAGTCATAATAAAGCAAGTAGTCTTTATATAAATTTATTAAACCACGGACTTGAAGCAGTGAAAGTTTGCTTGTTGAGATATTGTAAAATTCCTCCGTCTGTGG
>CAYJBU010000173.1:0-5221 GCA_964368155.1 uncultured Eubacteriales bacterium
GATAGGGATTTTCTTTATTCTTTTAGAGTTTAAATTCATTTCAAAAGCTAGCTTACGACAAATTTTTATGGTTTCTACCACTTTTTCAGCTCACATAGTAATAATTCATTTATTAATTTATGTTTTTGTAGCAGAAATAAACAGCATTTCTTTGACTGATATGGAAAATCAACATATATTTGGACTACAAGTAACAGTTTTCACTTGTGCAACTTTGTCTCTTACATTAACTTTATTAAAAAAATTAATGCCAACTAAAAATTTTACTCGAATTTCGAATGCAAAAATCTATTCCGAAATGGTAACTCTTTTAAACTGTGTCATAATTGGTTTTGTGTTGTATGACTCATATGTTTTGACCACTTTCACCTCTACAAACGCTACTGCTTTTTGGATTATTCTAGTTACAGCAATTTTTGCTTTAATATTAAAGTACTTCTTGCTGGTTTATGCTATTTATTTTGTAAACATGGTTGAGTACAAGCGTCACGCTGATGTTGCTCAAGATGAATTTAGGCAAATAATAGTTGAAAAAGAAAAAATGAAAATCAAGGCTAATTTAGATGATTTCACTAAACTTTTTAATCGCAGATTTATCGACGAGGTTATAGAAAGCCTCTTTATGGAAAAAAAGCATGGATTTGGGATAGTCTTTATTGATATAAATGCCTTAAAATATGTTAACGACAACTTTGGGCACGACTGTGGCGACAAATATATTTTGTCAGTGGTAGACTGTATCTGCCACGGTTTAAGAGAAGACGACGTGCCTGCAAGAATAGGCGGAGATGAGTTCTTAGTCATTATACAAAGCGTGAATGAAACTCAATTAAATTCTATCATTCAAAGAATTAGAGCTAGAGTAAATATCTTAGGCCAAACTGAAGAATTCCCAATGTCCATCAGCGTTGGTGGCGTGTGCGTCGACGAAGATATGATAAAAAAAGGCGTTACCTGTGCAATGGAAATGGCTGATTTGAAAATGCGAGAGAATAAAGAGAATTTTTACAAAGTAGGTGATGGAATTTGCTTGAAATGATTTTAATTTTTCTGGTGTTTATCGTATATAATTACGCCGTTCAAGACCATATTGCCTATTTGTTTAGAGAAAAGTTATTTAACATTAAAGTTTACATAATAACTACTTTAATCAACGGTTCTGTTTTTACAGTCTGCATTTATTTCGCATTTCCACTATTTCAGGCTGTGCTCATGTTATTTTACCTTGTTTCGCTCATTGTTCAGGTTAAATTAATATACAAAAAAGATTTTATAACAACACTTTTCCCTTGTTTTTTTCATGTACTAGCTTTATTTTTGATTGAAAAAATTCTTGGAACAGTTTACATAATGATATCAGGAACGAATTACGCATTTGCAGTTTGGATTGTCTCGATGCTCTTTCCTATATTGTTAATTTTCCTTGTAAAAAAAATCATTACGCGTGAATTAATCGACTTGATTATTCTTGATAATAAAAATCTGTTTTTCTCTACAATAATTAATCTTACTATATATTTGTTCATGGTTTTCATAACCATTATTTTCTGCATAGCACCTTTAGATGAACTGACTATTCTTATTCGAATTAAAAGTGGAGTAGTTGGATTTACTACGTATCTACTTTCTCTTGCTTATTCATTTATTTTTGCAAAACTGAAAATAAACGTCATTAAATTTGAGGAACTTAGCAGTGCTGTTGACAAAGAAAAGCAAAAAGTAAATCAACTTGAAAGCATTTCAACAACCGACTCATTCACTGGTTTACACGTGAGATCTATTGCCGAGGGTAAGATTAACGAGTTATTAAGCAATAAAGAGAGCTTTTTTGTCGTTTTGTTTGATATAGATGGATTAAAAATAGCTAACGATGAATTCGGACATGACGAGGGAGATTTTTACATAAAAACAGTCGCTAATATACTTTCAACGATTTTTAACAATCAAACTGTTTCAAGGTTTGGTGGAGACGAGTTTTTGGTAGTTGGAAGTGGAGAAAGTGAATACTCATACAAAAAGAAAGTTCTTCAATGTTGTGAAATGGCTAAAAACATTGCGCTTCAATACGAAAAAAAATACCCCACATCAGTGAGCTTTGGTATAGTTTCAATCGACGAAAACGACGATATTTATGCTGAAGATATCATTAAACAAGCAGATAATTTGATGTATGATTATAAAAAGAAAAACAAAAAAACTCGAAAGAATAAAGTCATAAGCATACACGAAACGAGCGATTGACACCAACCTTTAGAAATAGAAAAACAAGTAACTTGAATGGAGATAATTTAGTGATAATACTCGGAATTGAAAGCTCTTGCGACGAAACAGCAGTTTCAATAGTAAAAAATGGGACAGAAGTAATCAGCAATATCGTCGCTTCTCAACTGGATGAACACAAATTATACGGAGGGGTTGTTCCTGAGATAGCCTCAAGACTGCATAGCGAATCTATCGTTTCCGTTACAAGCGAGGCTTTAGAGGCTGCAGAAATGACGTTAGATGATATAGACGCCATAGCAGTAACCTACTCGCCTGGCTTAATAGGCGCATTGTTGGTGGGGGTGAACTTTGCAAAAGGACTTAGTATCGCCTCATCAAAACCACTTATCCCCGTGCATCACCTAAGAGGACACATAGCTTCAAATTATATTTCAAACCCAAATTTAAAACCTCCTTTTTTATGTCTAGTTGTATCAGGAGGTCACACACATATAATCAAAGTAAACGATTACACTAATTTAGAGGTCATCGGAAAAACCAGAGATGATGCAGCTGGCGAAGCATTCGACAAAGCTGCACGTGCTATGGGAATGCCCTACCCAGGTGGTATTGCACTGGACAAAATTGCAGACAATGGAAACCCTCTTGCTTTCAAATTGCCACACCCATCAATTGATGGTAGTCCACTAGACTTCAGTTTTTCGGGGCTTAAAACTGCTGTAATCAACATATTACACAAAGCGAAACAAAAAAACGAAGAGATAAATATTCCTGATTTATGCGCTTCATATCGCAAAGCTGTGGTCAATTGCCTATGTGACAATTTTTTCAAGGCAGCAAAACAAGAAAACGCTACAAAGCTTGTAATCGCAGGTGGTGTATGTGCAAACAGCCTTCTCCGACGTGAACTTGAGACAAAGTGCAAACAATTAGGATACGAAATCTTCATGCCAAAACTTGAATACTGCACCGACAACGCAGCAATGATAGCCTCACAAGGTTATTTTGAATATTTAGATGGCAATATTTGCGACATGACACTTAACGGACACGCTCAAAAAACAATATAACTTAAATCTAATATTTGAAAAAAATTAAATTTTTTTGAAAAAACTCTTGCTTTTTTCTTTTTTATAAGGTATAATATTAGAGTTATAAGCTGGTGTGGCGGAATCGGCAGACGCAAGGGACTTAAAATCCCTCGGTAGTAATACCGTATCGGTTCAAGTCCGATCACCAGCACCAATAACAACAAAATCCGAACATTTTCCAAATTGGAGAAATGTTCGGATTTTTGTATATAAATAAAACCTACTGAATTACTAGTTGTTCAGCAGGCTTAAAATAAAATTAAAGGGAGAAACAAAAATGATTTTAGCACAATTTGATGAAAATAAAAAAGCAGTAATAAATCCCGAGGATAATCACAAGCCTATCACTGACTTTCCCAAAGTATTTATAGGTGTGTTTTCCGAACTTATCGTAAAAGAATATGTTGAAAGATACAGTGCTGAGATAATCTCATACATGAAATTTGCATCCGGCAACATTCCTGTATACCGAGTGAAAACCGAAACTGCTGAATTTGCACTTACTACACCGTGGGTTGGTGCACCGGCTGCCGCAAGTTATTTAGAAGATGGAATTGCTTGGGGTGCCGAAGTGTTTGTGGCGTTCGGTTCATGTGGGGTATTAAGGCATGATATAGCCGATGGACATCTGATTATTCCGACTAGTGGCGTGCGTGACGAGGGACTTTCCTACCATTATATGCCCGCATCGGACGAAATACAAGCAGAACCCAAAAGCGTAGAAGCAATTTCTACTGCAATGGATACATTAGGCTTACCCTACATAAAAGGCAAAACATGGACAACTGACGCATTCTTTAGAGAGACTCCTTTAAAAGTTGAAAACAGAAAAAATTCAGGTTGTATTTGTGTCGACATGGAGTTTACAGCACTAACTGCTATTGCTAAATTCAGAGAAGTGACATTTGCAGAATTTTTCTATGCTGCAGATTCCTTGATAGGCGATAAATGGGACAAAAGGAATTTAAGCAAAAAAGGTGTTTCGGTGTCTGAAAAATGCATGAGTGCTGCTATTGAAATAGGTAAAATCTTATCTTCTCGTTAAGTGTTAATATGTGTGTATCTAAAAATTTTTTCAAATTTTAGAAAATCATATTGACATTCGGGTTTACTCGTGGTAAACTTAACATGTAGTCTACTACAAGTAAACTTAGAAAGGGTGAAAGAAATGGCTGAATACAAACTCGGTGAGATTGAAATGAAATTTGCAGATATCATTTGGAACAACGAACCTATAGCATCAGGTGAACTTGTGAAACTTGCCGAAAGAGAATTAACATGGAACAAATCCACGACATATACCATTTTGCGTAGGCTTAGCCAAAGAGGTATATTTCAAAACAACAACGGAGTTGTTTCTTCTCTTGTTAGCAAAGCAGAATTTGAATCTGCGCAAAGCGAAAAATTTGTCGACGAAACATTTTCAGGTTCTTTACCAAAATTCCTAAGCGCATTTGCCATGAGAAAAAAATTAACAGATAAGGAACTAGCAGAAATAATTGCATTCGTTGACAATTACAAGGAGGCGGATTAATGAACTTCTTGCTTGAACTGTTACTGCTAATACTAAACATGAGTATAACAAGTAGCTTAATAATTCTCGTTATTCTTATCATCAGATTACCGCTTAAAAAAGCCCCTAAAGTCTTTTCTTACTTGCTATGGGGAGTTGCTTTAATTAAACTTATAATTCCGATTTCTTTTGAAAGCAATATAGGACTGTTGCCTAACACGCAATACATTCCCACAAATATAGTCAATTCAGGACAGGGAATATCAAATACCACGTTACCTGTAGTAAATGATTTTATAAACAATAATTTGTCAGATGAAAATTTGTTAGAAAACATACTCCTTGTCGCTACAGTAATATGGGCCTTTGGCTTTGCTTTTATGACTATAAATTC
>CAYJBU010000174.1:0-5182 GCA_964368155.1 uncultured Eubacteriales bacterium
ACTACTATTTGATTATGATATAATTATACTTCGTAAGAAATTTTAAGCATTTCTTCTACTGTTGTAACTCCATCTAAAACAAGTTGGGTAGCACCCATTCTCAAGGTTCTCATTCCATCTTTTACAGCTGCATTTTTAATCGCTTCTGTTGAACCTTTTTTGCTGACGAGTTGTTTTATCTCATTGTTCAATTCCATTATTTCATAAACACCCATACGTCCTGCAAAACCAATGTCATTACAATGCGCACAGCCTACTGGTTCTTTAATCTCAACTTCTTCTTCCAATGGAATTCCTAACGAGATTTTTTCACTCTCTTTTGCAGGTCTTGCTCTTGCACAGTTAGGGCAAAGTTTTCTTATAAGTCTTTGAGCCACTATTCCAACGATTGAGTCTGCCAAGAGGAATGACTCAACGCCCATGTCGATTAAACGTGTGATTGTTGCAGCTGAACTGTTTGTATGCAATGTGCTAACAACAAGGTGACCTGTGATTGACGCTTGAATAGCGATACTTGCTGTTTCAAGGTCTCTAATCTCACCTATCATTATAATATCAGGGTCTTGACGCAAAATTGAACGAAGTGCAGAAGCAAATGTTAATTCTGCTTTTACATTAACCTGAACTTGGTTAACTCCTTGAATGTTTGCCTCAACAGGGTCCTCAACTGTTACTATATTAACTGCCAAGTCGTTAAGTTCACTCAAAGCTGTGTACAATGTCGTTGATTTACCACTACCTGTTGGTCCTGTTACAAGAATAATTCCATTTGGATTTTTTAGAATTCTTTCAAATCTTGCAAGTTCTTGTGGTTGCATTCCAAGTTGCGCTTTCGACCTTGTCAAAATAGCTTTTGATGCAATACGCATAACAACTTTTTCACCATAAGAACTTGGCAGAATCGATACACGGATATCATACTCAAGTCTGTCGATAATCATTGTCATACGACCATCTTGAGGTTTTCTTTTTTCAGAAATGTCCATTCCGCTCAAAATTTTGATACGGGTTACAATCGCAGGAAGCAATTTGATATCATAAACCATTTTCTCCATGAGAACTCCATCAATACGATATCTAATTCTAACGTTTTTCTCAAGAGCCTCAATGTGAACGTCACTGGCTCTTTGTCTTGCAGCTTGCTCTACCACAGAACGGACCAACTGAACGATTGGTGCGTTGTCAAGCTCTGTTTGTTCTTCAATCGCTGCTGCTGCAAGTTGTTGAAGTTGCACTTCTCTTTCTTTTGTATACTGTTCAGCAGCGGACATCGCCTCGCCTGTACCAAAGTATCTATCAAGAATGAGGTTGATTTCACTGATTGTCGCTATTCTAGGTTCAATGACACAACCTGTAACGATTGAAATGTCGTCTTGTGCAATCATATTAAGTGGGTCTGACATTGCAAGCAACAAAACACCCGGACGATTTTCGTCATATCCTATTGGAACAACATTGTGCTTACGCAAAACAGAACCGGAAACCATCGATAGAATATTTGAATCAATTCTCATCGAACGCAAGTAAACTCTTGGTATATTCAACTGCAAATTCAAAATTTGAGCTATGTCATCGTCGGTTATAAGTCCCATCTCCAAGAGGCAAGTACCTAATTGTTTATTATCATTTCGTTGCATCGTGAGCGCTTTTTTCAATTCTTCTTCGGTTATCTTGTTGTGCATAACCAAAAGGTCACCTAACCTATATTTTTTAGAATTATCTCCCGCCATAAAATCATCTCCAATCAAAATTCTTTCGCTTTTCGTACTTACTAACAGTTAAATCATCATTCTTACTTAGTCATAATATCAAAATAAAAATGCAACTTTATATTTCTAATATTAATTAGTTGCAAATGTTTTAATTATACAAGAAATTTTACCAAAATATCCTATGAATTTTTTGTAAAATATTGTTTTGTTTTTCTTTTACAATATTATATCATGAATAAGTTATTAAAAATAGTAACCTTTAGTTACTTTTATTGCTTTTCAGTATGTATTTTTATCTTGATATATTACAAATTTTCATGTATAATTAAATTACATCAACATAGGAGTGTGAATTAATGAATATTCTTCATTTAAAATATGCTATTGAGATTGAAAAAACAGCTTCTTTTACAAAAGCTGCTGAAAATCTTTATATGGGACAACCTAACTTGAGCAGGAGCATTAAAGAGTTGGAGTCTACTATTGGAATTAAAATCTTCAAGCGTTCTGCTAAAGGTATCATACCTACCATACAAGGCGCTGATTTTCTTGAAGAGGCTAAAAATATTTTGTCTAGACTCGATGAATTAGAAAAAGCATATAGCATTGATTTTAAGCAAAAGGTTTATTTTAGTATTTCTGTTCCAAGGGCGGATTACATATCAAAAGCATTTGCAAAAACCATATGTAATCTTGATGATAATAAAGAATATCAAATTCAGTACAAGGAAACTAACACCATAAAAGCTATTGATAATATTTTGCAAGGTAATTTTAAACTCGCAATTGTGCGAATTCTTACAGATTATATGCCTTATTTTGAAACTATGCTCGAAGGTAAAGAATTGAAACACAGCACTGTTGCAAAATTTGATGCTAAATTATTAGTTTCCGACAACTTTTATCATAGAAATTATATTGAAGAAAAAACTCTTGAGAATTTCACAGAAATTTGTTTTGGAGACCCGTTCATCCATGGCTTGCAAAGCACTGCTACAAAAAAGCAAGAATTCACAAACGGTAACAGCAAAAGGATAATGGTATATGAACGTTCTAGTATAATTGACCTATTGAACACTGTACCAAATTGTTTTATTTGGATTTCAGATTTAAACGAAGCTACAATGAAAGCCAATAATTTGAAATTCATTGAGTTGATATCTCAAAAAACTAAAAACTATTCTGATATATTGGTATACAAGAAAAATCACCGTTTAAGTGATGTTGAAAAAACTTTTCTTGAAAACGTTAATCATTTTGAATCTAAAATATTTTGAATTAATTTTGAATAAAATATATATGGGTTGACTTTTGACAAAATTTTGGTTATTATAATAGTATGTATTCTAGATTATGCAATTCTTAAATTAATTTGCCGAACTATGCGGCGGAACGGAGCGTTGTTATGAAATCATATGCAAAACTATTTGTTCTTATCAGTATTTTGTTCGCTGTAATTGCTACAGTAACTACTTTGGTTTTAGCTCTTATTTATTTTGACAAAAAGAAATCTGAAAGAGAGTTAGAGCGTTATTTAGATTGTTCTATACAGTAATTTTTTAGGGGTTGTCGCATTAACGAATTTTCTCGACAAATTACACAAACCCGTTGTAGGGACAGGCTTCCACGCCTGTCCAAAAGGGAGGGCGTGGAAGCCCTCCCCTGTGTTTATTTGTGCAAATTAACCTTAATGCGACAACCACAAAATTCAATTTGTGAAGAAAGGCGACTGTTTAGCAGTGAAATGAGCTAAGAATTCATCTTAGTTGATTTTATTGTTAAACATTGTTGACCTTTTATATTATAACGCCTATTTAGGCACCCCTTTTAAAGGGAAGAAAGGACAAAAAATGTTTTTTGAAAAATTCAAAGTTTTTGAAACTGAGTTTGCAGGTAGACCATTTATCGTTGAAACAGGTAAAATGGCTCAGCTAGCAAACGGACAGTGCCTCATTCGCTACGGCGAAACCACTGTACACGTAGCTGTATCAGCTTCTGCTAAGCCAAGAGATGGAATAGACTTTTTTCCATTGTCTGTCGACTTCGAAGAAAAACTGTATTCAGTTGGAAAAATCCCAGGCTCATTCTTAAAAAGAGAAGGTCGTCCTTCAGACAAAGCTGTTTTAGTTTGCCGTATGATTGACAGACCTATTCGCCCACTTTTCCCAAAAGATATGAGAAATGACTGCTCAATCGTTTGTACAGTTATGTCAGTTGATCCTGATTGTTCACCTGAAATTGCTGCAATGGTTGGTACTTCTATCGCTCTTTCAATTTCTGATGTTCCATGGAACGGACCTATCAGTGGTGTTTCTGTTGGATTAATCGACGGAAACTTTATTATGAATCCTTCACTTGAGCAAAGAGCTCTTTCTGAAATGGCAGTTACAGTTTGCTCCACATTTGACAGAGTTGCAATGATTGAAGCAAACGGAAACGAAATTCCTGACGATGTTATGTATGATGGAATTATGGCAGGTCACGCTGAAAACCAAAAAATGATTGAATTCATCAAAGGTATTCAATCTGAAATCGGAAAAGAAAAATTCGCTTATCCTTCAAACGAACCTGATGAAGAAATGTATAATGCTATCAAAGATTATGCAATTGATGATGTTAAAGTTGCACTTGATACAGATGACAAGCTAGTTCGTGACGAGCGATTAAAACCTATATACGAAGCAGTACATGCGAAATTTGACGAGATTTATGAAAATCCAGCAAAAATAGATGAATGCTTATATAAAACTCAAAAATATGTTGTAAGACGTTGGCTTTTAGACGAGCAAAAGCGTGTTGACGGCAGAAAAATGGATGAAATTAGACCACTCAACGCTGAAATCGACTTAATCCCAAGAGTGCATGGTTCGGGTATGTTCACAAGAGGGCAAACTCAAGTTTTAACCATTGCGACTTTAGGTTCAATTCGTGACGAGCAAATCCTGGATAGTATAGACGAAGAGGAAAGCAAAAGATACATTCACCACTATAATTTCCCTTCATATTCTGTAGGAGAAGCTAAGCCCTCAAGAGGTCCTGGTAGACGTGAAGTTGGACATGGTGCATTAGCAGAGAAAGCTTTAGTCCCTGTTATTCCAAGTGAAAAAGAGTTCCCATATACAATTAGACTTGTTTCAGAAGTTTTATCCTCAAACGGTTCTACTTCTCAAGGCTCTATTTGCGGATCTACTCTTGCACTTATGGCTGCTGGTGTTCCAATCAAAGCTCCTGTTGCAGGTATTTCTTGTGGTCTTATCACAGAAGATGACAGATGGATGACTATGATTGACATTCAAGGTCTTGAAGATTTCTTCGGAGACATGGACTTCAAAGTTGCTGGTACAAAAAATGGTATAACAGCAATTCAAATGGATTTAAAAATCACAGGACTTACTCCTGAAATGATTAGAAATGCTCTTGACACTACACACACAGCAAGAAACTACATTCTTGATGAAGTTATGGCTAAG
>CAYJBU010000175.1:0-5130 GCA_964368155.1 uncultured Eubacteriales bacterium
AATCACCCCTGAAAACACGGACTACATGCCTTTTTATGCCTTTATTATTTCTTTATCATGTTTTTTACTTGTTATTTTGGGGGTCATCTACAAAAAAAAAGTCATCTCAGCGACAGTCTGTTTATCAGTAATGTTTTTTAGCGGAATGATGGTAAACCCAGTAGTAACAGGGACAGCTGCCATCTATGAACATAGCATTTCTACTGAAATTCAGAAAATTAATCAGCAAAATGAGGGATACTGGATTGCAACAAACTCTACTTTAACACAAAACTTTCTCTTGGCTAATGGTGCTAAAGTTTTAAACTCTGTGAACTTTTATCCTGATTTTGAAAAATGGAAAATAATCGACCCTAAAGGAGAATATGAAGATATATACAACAGGTATGCTCATATTGAAACTGTACTTACCAAAGAAAAAACACATATTGAACTCGTTCAAGCAGATTATTTAAGACTTTATTTGAATATTGATTTGTTAGATGAACTCGATGTAACTTATTTATTATCACATCTTGATTATACTGAAATATTTGAAGGCAGTGGCGTCAATTATGAAAAAATTTATACAGATAAAACTGGTTATATGATTTACAAAATCCTTCCTTCTATAAATTAAGAGATAAAATTTTAATACCCCATAGTCACTGAGTTCCATTTCAGCGACTATGGGGTATTCGCAAATTATTTGAATTTTACTTCTTACCCTCAAAAACTTTCTTTTCGAGCTCTCTGATAGCCTTATCATTCACAGCTACCTCCTGAATAAGTGTTGTAATTCTCTTTGTTTGAGCAGACACGATCGATGTTAGTGAAATAAGTAATATCATAAAACAAAATATAATTATCGAAAAAAGTGCATTTGTAGGTTCATGCACTCCAAAAAATCTTGCTATTATATCAAGTAGTCCTGGAAATACTACAAAAACTGCCATTATCACGCCAGTTAACATCCATATAAGTGAATATTTCAAGCTGAGTTTATTTTTCCTTAACATTACAAAAAGCACAACAAAATATATTAGCACAGCCGCTATTAAAGAAATGTGTAAAATAGTATTCATTTTTCCTCTCCTATATCTTTTTAAATTTGCACACAATTAGCGCAAGCGTTACTTTAATCATATAGTAAATTGATTTTAATGAGTTTATTGAGCTCACTCCTCCTGCCCTTTCGTGCATAATAACTGGCACTTCAACAATCTTACCCCTAACTTTATTACACAGCATTATCGCTTCTGGCTCTGGAAAATCTTGAGCATAGTCTTTTTTATATATTTTTATTAGTGTTTTATCGACAGCTCTTAGCCCACTAGTAACGTCATGCACTCTTACTCCTGTTAAAAGCTTAATCACCATGCTAAGCCAACCAATACCAAATCTTCTAAGGGCACTAGACTGAAAACCTTCCTTGTTGATAAATCTCGACCCAATAGTCATATTAGCTTGCCCTTTTTCAATAGGATCTATAAGTTCTTTAAGATGACTCGGGTCATGCTGACCATCTCCATCAATTTGTATAGCAACATCATATTCATGCTTGTCTGCATATATATAACCTGTTTGCACTGCGCCACCTATTCCCAGATTTACATCTAAGTCAACATAATTTGCGGATATCTTCTCTAGAATTTGTTTTGTACCATCTGTTGAACAGTCATTTATTACGACATAGTCGTATTGTTGGTAATTATCTCTTATATTGTTAACTACCCTTTCAATATTCGCTTCTTCGTTATATGCTGGTATGATTAAAAGTGTTTTCATATTTTAAGTCCTTTCATACTATTAATATTATCCTAATTTTGAATTTTATTTGCCCTCCTTATGATTAAAATCAGTCCAAAAATCAGTAATATTATATACGATATAAATAGCGAAATCATCACGCCTAAAACCCCTAGAGCGGGCGCTAACACTATACTCGTTATAATGCAAATAACGGTACACCCTATATATAGGGCCACCAAAACTCTAATTGCTCTAAATGCCGTTAAGAGATATTGCACCAATGTTGATATCGCAAGTGGAGCACCTATTATGACAGCAAGAACAAGTTCCAGTTCAAAATCAGTTATATCCACACTGTACATACCGCTTAAAATTTTCACTCCAATAAACCTAACTAGTATAGCTAAAACTACTGTTATTGCCGAAATTAACGCAATTTGATTTCTTAAAAGTTTCATAAATTTATTTTTATCACTAGATTTAATAAAACCCAAATATTTATTAATAGTCGGTAAAAAAATAAATGTACCTATCAAACTCATTCCTTGTATAGGGAAATACAGTATGTTAAAGTAGCCAACAATATCACTACCATAAAAGAAATCCAGCGTATATTTTGGAATGCTAATTATAATGTTGACTAATATAAAACATAAAAACAAAGGAAACACATGGATGAAAAGCGATTTAAGTTTAGATTTTTCAAACGAGGACACTGTATAATCAATATATTTTTTGGGTCTATATGAAAAAAAGTATCCTGAAACAAATGCCCCCCCTGTCATAATAATTATAGAAATAAAAAGATTTTCTAAGAAGTAAACGCTAATTACAAAAACAATTAGTGAAATTAATGTTCTAAAAAATAGAGACTTACCCATTAAATCTACTCTATTGTATTGTAAGTATAAACTTTGATATAGGTCTGAAAATGCATGAACTGCCATGTATATTGCCAATAGATTTATCAGCATCATTGTCCCAATAGAATTAAAATAAAATAATGAAATCATAACACCTGATATTATCATTAACATTGTCGTCATTACTTTAAAGTAAAAATAATCGCTAAAAGAATATTCTCTTTTATAGTCTGTTACCTGAAATGATGTGACACCAAAAATTCCAATTATGTAGATAAGTTGTGCAGTAGTAAATGCTATAGCAAACTCACCTGCCAAAGAAATTCCCATAACCCTTGTAACTACAATCTGTAATATAAATGTATTCGCCGCAAACATAGTGCTGCCTAAGCTATTCCAAATAAGTCCGCTGTGTCTTTTCAAACTTTTTTCTCCTCACTACAAATTTATTTCTACCGAGTTTATTTTAGACTAAAATCTTCTCTATCAAGTGTCAAGTTTTTGTTGTAATATGGATCGCCAACCCCAAGCTCATTTTCCCAACGTTCAAGAAATAAGTTTACTTCTCTACTAAACCTAGCTTGTTTTTCTGGTGTGTCTTCAGCACCTCTGCTAATCGATTCATGATGATAAAGTTCTGCATGAGGTGTCCAACATACTAGATACCCTTTTTGCCTTACCCTCATACATAAATCAATGTCATTAAATGCCACTTTAAATAGTGGGTCAAGTCCATTCAGTTCCTCAAACACTGAACGCTTAATCATCATACAAGCAGCTGTTACCGCTGACAAATTTTGCGAATAACACAGTCTACCCATATAACCTAAAGCTGTACGATCGAAATATTTATGGCTGTGTCCTGCGACTCCTCCAATACCTACTATAGCCCCTGCATGCTGTATCGTGTCATTATCATAGTAAAGCATAGCACCTGTCACACCAACCTCTTCCCTTTGGTTGTACATAAGCATTTCTTCTATCCAATTTGGTGTTATTACTTCAATATCGTTATTAAGAAGAATAATTTGTTCGCCCTCGCAATATTCAAATCCAAAGTTGTTAATTTTGGAGAAATTAAAGTCTCCTCTATGATATACGACCTTGATATTATCTTTATTTTCTAAAGAATTATAATAGTCAAAAGTTTGCTTCTCTATACTATTATTTTCGACTATAATTATCTCAATGTTTTTGTATGTTGAAAAATTCAAGATTGAATCTATACAAGTTTTTAATATATCTTTACAGTCTTTATTAGGAATAACAATTGACACAAGTGGCATTTCTTTTAATTCATATTTTATCCTGTAAATTGAAGGTAAGGCTCTTGAGCTTTCTATTTCAGCATTCTGTCCACAACGCTTAATATGTTCCTTAACCGCACTTTTACCTGCATCTATAGCATATGTTTTCGAACTTATATCCATAGCTACAGAATTGGGATGACTTCTCCAAAAATAAAGAATTTTTGCAATATGACAAATTTTTTCTGCTTTTTCGGTAAGTCTCAAAATCATATCGTGGTCTTGTGAACCATCAAATTCCTTTCGAAATCCGCCTGTCGCTTTAAGTAAATTCTCGCTAAACACTGTAAAATGACAAATATAGTTTACCGCTCTGAGATTGTCAATAGCAAAATCTGGTTTAAAGTGTATTGTCGTTGCATTGTTTATGTTACCTTGGAAAGTTAGCTCATCACAGTATATAAAATCTGCATTATTATCACAAATTTCCATCATATAATAATATAGAACAGCTGGATGCAACAAATCATCGTGGTCAAAAAGTCCTATATAGTCACCTGTCGCCATATCAATTGCAGCATTTGTATTTTCGGATATACCTAAATTTTTCTCGAGTTTTTTATATACAACTCTTTTATCTTTTTTAGAGTATTCCTCGCAAATTTTCCTAACAAACGCATGTTTGTCATCACTTCCATCTGCAAGGCACAACTCCCAATTGCCATAGGTTTGGTCTATGACAGACTGTACCATCTCTCTTAAGAAATTTTCAGGTGTGTTATAAAGCGGGACAACTATGCTAAATTTAATATTTTTAGTAAATTTAGTATTTTCCTGCAAATTTCTTTCTTTTTCTGATAGTGTATGCTTTACTTCATAATTACCTACTTCCTTTTTTCTTTTGTTGTGTGATTTTATCTTTGCCAACATCGCTTTAAACCCATGTAGTTTCCAATAATGAAGTGCCTTATATGGGAGCTTTGTAAGTGGGCATACTCTAAAAATTTTTTTGGTTCCACGCACTACAACCCTTGCGGGTTTTGTGATTTTCCAACTTGTCGAATTAATGATAGCAACATATTGATTATGCAAAGTTGAATTTTGGTTTTGCAACACATTTCTTTGATTTATTGCTGCATGGTAATGCTCTTTATAGTGATTTAGTTCATCTGTCTTTTGATTTAGTTCATCTGTCTTTTGGTTTAGTTCATCTGTCTTTTGAATTAGTTCATCTGTCTTTTGATTTAGTTCGTCTGTCTTTTGGTATAGCTCGTCTGTCTTTTGGTATA
>CAYJBU010000176.1:0-976 GCA_964368155.1 uncultured Eubacteriales bacterium
ATTTACGTTTAATTAATAATACATTCTGATAGAAATCATCCATATCTGTGATAACATTCAAAAGCTTAATATGTTCATATTCTTTATTTTCAAAAAGTTCTTCCGCATCACTTTGTTTAATTTTATGTTTTAAATAAGAACATAATCCATCTATAACATACCTACGACTACGCTGCCTATTAACAACAAACTTATCTTTATAATTTTTCACAAAATCTTCAAATGGAACACTTTCTTCTGCAAAGTTTAGGAGTTCACTATTTATGAAATCGGTGAATCTATTTGTATAAACATCTCCAAACATAGACTTATTCTTTTCTGCCTCTTCTTCAAACCAATGAAGATACTCTTGCAATTTAATAAATGACAGCCTCTCTCCTCTACCATCATTGACAGTCACTGAGGGTTCGTTTGAATCTCCATCGACTTTCACGGCAAATTCAATGCTTGCGTTTTTATCGGCTTCAAGCCATTCTTCAAATGTTAAACCTCTTGTAAACGCATGTATAATTGATGCATCATGAATATTTCTAGAGTATAAATTTGGACAATCAAATTTAAATAGCAAGTCTTTTAATTGTTCAAGAGTTAGATTTTCTGCAAAAGCATATAGGCATAGCTTAATTCTAAGGGGTATACGCTTGTTTTTTTCAAGTATATACTTTAGCCTGTTTTTTGTTTTAAAAATATTCTCATATAAAATCTTCATAAATAACCGTCCTTTAAATTCATTATTTTAATAATTTTATCATATTGTAGATAAATTGTAAATAAATTATACAAATTACTTTAGTCTTAGATATATTCTACTGGTGTTCAATTCTATAGCTGGGATTTCTATTCAGATGTCAAAAAAATCAAAAACATATCTAAAGTAGCTTTTATTTCTTGTAAATAATTAGCAATAACTTTATTTTGCGCTCCAATGTGATTTGTTGTTGTGAAATCACAATATAAGTCTTTTCTGAAAACAAAA
>CAYJBU010000176.1:986-1386 GCA_964368155.1 uncultured Eubacteriales bacterium
AAGTTATGAACAAAATTCTACTTTTGGGTGTAGGTCTAAATTTATCATAGAAATAATCAACTGTATCCAACGTCTGTGCCCTCTTTTTGTTTAATGGAGTGGGGGTGCAAATCACATATTTGTTATTGTTGTAGTTTCTCACAATTCCAGTCGAATCATTAATGTGCTCGACTTTATTTTGGTGCTTTGTACATGAAAATATATTCTCTGTAGCATAACAAGCCGATAAAAATTCTGTACACTCGGCGCTGTCGATGTTTGGCACGAAAGATAAATAAGGTTTTTCTATGTCATCAATTTTTCTATGCGCAGTTAATGTTACAAATTTTGTGGATTGTGATAAATAATTTTTAGAAAATTTTATTCTATCATAGGTTGCTATTCTATATCCACCCAATGG
>CAYJBU010000176.1:1396-1810 GCA_964368155.1 uncultured Eubacteriales bacterium
ATATAATCGAAAGAATAATCAGCAGAAAATTCTAATGTTTTAATTAACTGTAGCTCTTTTGCAATATTAATAATTTGAGCTGAATTTTTAATAACTAAATCATCAGTATCTAAAACTGCAGAACGCTCTGCTTTTAAATGTTTTTGGCGATAATCCCAATGCTTTTTAGCGAACATATGTAAGTGTGACACTTGCTCTAGTAAGGAATTGTATTCAACGTATTGAAATCCGAATTTTAGAGCTAAATCAATTAAATTAGCATTGTTGATATAATTTCTAATTTCCTCTTTCCAAAGTTTAACTCTTTCATCTTTTGATGAATAATCATTAGGAAAATTCATATCATCTCTCCTCAATTTTAATGTTTTTTTCAATACAAAAATTCAACAAATTAGCATATATCTCCTTGTCATT
>CAYJBU010000176.1:1820-5095 GCA_964368155.1 uncultured Eubacteriales bacterium
TTTTTCTAAAGACATACTTAATTTGAGGACAAATGCTTTCTTTAATTTGAGTAATTAGTTTCGTATTCTTATTGGATTTTAGTATCGAAATCTGACTCCCCAAAGCTCGCTCAACAAGCTCAATTGGTATATTGATACCTTCTTTAAATTGAAGTATATTGCTTAATTTTTTCTTTTTATCTAAGCATGTTAAAGCTTTAATATAGTAATCATAAGATTCTTCATGTTTTTCTAGAAAAAACAAATCAGACATTATAGTACGATATGATGAAGCAACATCGTGTTTTACAAATTTTTCTCTGTATTCCAAAGACTTATTGTGCCACACTAAAGCATTTTCTAAATGCGTTTTTTTGAGTGCTTTATCACTATTTGCATGCTGATAGTGATAACTACCAATATTACTTAAAACTTTTCCGTATAGTGCATGAAGGCGAATATCACTATAATTGAGTTCATAGTCTTGATGATTGAAATTACCAAGTAAATCTTCTAGTGTGTTTTTCGCCTCATATAATAAGGATACAGTTTCATGTATTCTAGTTACATCATGTTTAATAGTGTAGTATAGAAAGTTGAGATTTGAGGCATACTCGAAAATGCTTATCTCTTGTTTTATTTTGGTCAAATATTGATATGCCTCTAGTCCAATTTTTGGAGCATTAAGCCTATCACTTAAATCATCATAAACTCCGGATAATTCTCTTAAAAACTTCTCACACGAGATATTTTTTTCAATACCTTCAGGGATACTATCAAGGAGGTGAGACGAATATATAAAGTCCGCTACATCCAAAAATTTTGTTCTACGCGGAATATCTGCGCTATTTCGATATTCTAACATCTTTGATATACTTTCAATCATTATATATACTTGGTTAGTATCGTTAATCGACAAAAGATTCTTTATCCCCACAGAAGCGAAATAATCTCTTTTAATTCTATGTTTAAACACACCATCATCATTAAATAATCGCAAAGAAATAAGTGCATTAGTAAGTGTTTCTAGTGACATTGACGAAGCTATTTCTGATTTTTCATATATATCCTCAATCAAAAAACTCAATGAATGATTAGTGTTATCACTAAAACTTTTTAATTCATTCTGTAAATCTCTGATTGCTATTAACGGAACAATATCATTAAGGCAAATTCTATAAACTCCCTGAGTAATCATGTCAGATTCATCTTTACAAAATATATTTTTCAATCGGTAATAATCTTCAAAAACCGAGAATTTATCATCTATTGTCCTTCTCTTGTTAGGGTTAGTTTTTCGAAACAGAATACTTATTTCATCATCAGACAAAATATTTTGATATGATATTTTGTCACATAATGAATTTAAATATAAATCTTCAATTTCATATGTATGTAGATTTTCATCGATAATATTTGCTATAAAATTATAACATTTAACCGTATTAGGCTCTAGCTTTTTGAACAAAGCATCTGAAATAACTTTGTGTAGTCGTATGTTATCGGAGTCAGCTAGAATCCATCCTCTTCGAATTAAATTATTCATAACATTACAATTTTTTAGTCCACACCAATTTTTAATATATTCTTTATCTATACCCAAATCTGGTGACAACGTCATACATCTCAACACATACTTCTCTTTGTCACTCAGTTTAGAGACTTTAAATATTTTGGAAATGATTTTTTCAGCTGGATGTGCATAACTTTTTCCATCTTTAGTATAGTTTATTTCTTCTTTTGCATAAACAAAGGATTTATCTTTCAAGAAATCATCCACAATTATTTCAGATTCTTTATGAGATGCTGTCGAGGACAATGATCTTGCTAATAGTTCTATAGTAATGGTATGACTTTCTATTTTCTGTATTATCTTATAAATTTTTTCTTTAAAATCATCATTAAATTTGCGTTTGTAGTAATGTGAAAACAGTTTGAACGCATCATCAATATTGCTGATTTCATTAATATTAATTTGTGTAAAATTATCGCTAGCGTGCGCTTGGTCGTATCTACTTGAAATAATAAACTTGCAGTTAAGTCTCAATATTTTACTCAAGTCAGCATCGTTTTCTTCGTCAAATGCATCAATAATAATGAGCGTTCTGTTTGTCACAGTTTCCTTTAACTTCTCAATTTTCTCGTTAAAATATTTATCATATTGTTTAGGCTTTTTTTTGAAATCTTTTGGCTTACCAAAGTTATTAATTTTAAAAGTCGTGTCATCACATATTGTTCTTTTTAGGCTACCATTAAATTGTGCAAAAATTATTGTATCAAACTTATTCATATTAAGCTCTGCGTATTTTAGGATTAGACTTGTCTTTCCAATACCTCCAATACCCCTTAGCACGACACAATTTTTTTTCTCTAAAACTGTGTCTATCTCTTTGAGATTTTCATCACGGCCAATAAAAAATTTTTCGCTTGCTTTGAAGTTTGATATTAAAAACTGCTCCTTTGGATCTGAAAACTCCACTATTTTTTCGAGTTGTGTTATCAATTCTTCATCTGTTTGATATCTATATTCAGGTACAGCTTTAATTGTTTTAATAAACAGCTCTTTAATTTCCCAAAAAATCTTTGGGTTTATATTTTTAAAGCGTTCATCTTGAAAATCAAATATATATTCTGAATCAATCTTTATATCAAAAGATGATGGCAGTTTTTTCATAACGTATCTGAACATTAATGCACCGATAGAATAAATATCTGAAACTATCCCAATTGTCTTGTATCTCGCTGGATTATGCCATTGTAGTACTTCGTTTGCAGCATATCCGTTTGAGGCTGACAACTTAGCTTTTCTAGACTTTATATCATCTAAATTCACAACCGCGTCGAAATCAAAAAGTTTGATCATGTTGCTTATTTCTGAAATTACGAATACATTGTCGGGCTTTATATCTAAATGAATAAATCCTCTTTCATGATATATTTTAATTACTTTAGCGAGGGATAATAGTGATTCGGAAATATCTTTAATTGACATTGTTTCTATTTTTTGTGCTAAACTTTCACCCTCGTCTATGCCCATAACCAAGTATAAAGTATTATTAGAAGAAAAGCAGTCTAAAGTGCTACTGGTTACATTAATTGTTCCATTTTCTTCTCTAAACGAATTTTGCAAAACATAGCTTGAATAAAAATCTTTTACATGATTATCAAAATTCCTCTGAATAGCTTCAGTTACTTTCAATCTATCGTCGTGTTCTCTCTTTATGCTTGCCTGAAGCTTAATGGGGTACAACTCTTTAATTAAGACAGAATGAACATTATTTCCGCTATCATAATAT
>CAYJBU010000177.1:0-371 GCA_964368155.1 uncultured Eubacteriales bacterium
ATATAGCAATTTCACATTGTAACGCCGGAATAAAATACAGGCAATTAGGAAACTATGAATTGTCATTATACCATTATAAAAAGGCTTTAGATATTAGAACTGATATATTTGGTCATTATAATATGAATACTGCTGAAAGTATGAATGGTGTTGGGTCTGCATATTTTCATTCAAAGTCATATCATAATGCAATAGAGTATTATTTAAGCGCCTACGATGTTTATGCTAAATTACTGGGAGAGAACCATATTGATACCATAGGTTTGATAAGGTATGTTAGAAAAATATACAATATTGTTGCCTGTGAGTTATATTCTAATGGAAAATATCAAGAAGCCTTGATTTTTTTTCAGAAAACATTTGATATTGAT
>CAYJBU010000177.1:381-5090 GCA_964368155.1 uncultured Eubacteriales bacterium
TATAAAGGTTGAGTGTAGCAACAGTATAAACATAGTTGCTTCATACCGAAATATTGGAATTACACAATATATGTTGGGGGAGCAAGCAAAAGCATTGCAGAATTATTGCAATGCTCTGGAAATTAGAAAAAATATAGTATCAGAATCTGAACCATCTCTTAGAAAAATATGCGTAGATATTAAAAATTCACTAAAGCTACTATCAGATATATCTATTAATGATCCTATGTTAATTGAGCTAGTAAAGAAATCGTCTAAATATATTTCAGAAATTGATAGCTACAATATGTAGTAGATTTAACTATCATATTTTCTTTTTATTAATTCAATAGATCCATTTGGGTGTGTTATTTTTATTTCGCTTTTTGCATCGTACATACCCAAAGTAGTAGTATCTGTAAATTCATAGGTAGGCATAATTGGACCATATCCTAGTAGGTTAGATATAGCATTAACTGGAGTTGAAAACAGATTGGGTTGGTAGGAAATTGAGGCGAAAAATGATATAAACACTGTGCAGAAAAGAAGAATCACTCGTTTTTTTAAATTAGTCATTATACATTTTAAAGCTATAAGAAGAAAGGAAAGAGTACATAAAGTTGTAACTGCAGCATGCACATTTTGTCTATTCCCTAAAAAGTCGATAATAAGCATTACTCCAACAACCGTCGCAATTAGTAACATGCCACCAATTATGGCTAATCCAACTCGCGTTTTTACAATTTCTTGATGCATTTCTAATATAGATTTATCTTCATTGAATGACTTTTTTTTAAATTTTGAGGAGTTACTTTCAGAAAAATCCAAATCTAAATTCTCAATGTCGAAAACTCCTCTAGGCTTTGAATCTTCAATTTGGATTCTAGCTTTAAGTCTTTCTTCTAACAACTCCTGTTGAGCCTGTTCTAATTTAGCTAATAACTCTTTTTTTTCTAATTCAACTTGTTCTTGAGTCTTAGTTGAAGGTTGATTCTGTTTTCTTGTTCTTATATTATATAATTGTTCTAATGCTACTAACACTTCTTCCGGTGTTTTATATCGAACATTTAAATCGCTTTCTGTCATTTTAGTAATAATAACATTCAATTCACTAGAGGCCAAAGTGCTACTTCCCAACTTAAACTCATATCCACTGTTAGAGCAGAATTTATCTAACGTTACTCCTAATGAATATATGTCTGCTGCGATGGTTTTGTTATGCTCTGGAGCAATAAAATCAGGTGTACCAACACCTAAGGTGTTACTGGCAGCTATTTTAAACTTAGATATTCCAAAGTCACCAAGTTTAAAGATGACACCACCGGAATTTTCTTTCAGAAACATGATATTTGACGGCTTTATATCTCTGTGTAAAACATCGTATCGATTGTAGAAACACATTGCTTTTGCCATAGAGATACCTATTTTAATTGCATCAAGCTCCCTGAACTCGTTTGCTATCATGAAGTCAACTAAATTACCAGACATTCGTTTCATAGTGTATATAAAACACTGTTTATCACCATCCGTTTCAATGCCACGAGCATCGTCAGCCAGTAACAAGTGTTTACTATAATCACACTTAGAAGTATTTGCCATATCGCGGAGTGTTGCATTGACTAAAGCTTCACGTTCCATTTTATTTTCTAAATCTTTTCGCTCTTTTTTGCTTAACTGGTAGTTACCGTTTTCTGTTGTGTTTGCTATAACATGGTTCATATCAACCACTTTAATTGCCTTCCCATTATCAGTTGAGTAAACATTTCCGTAGCTTCCTTTTCCTATCTCATCATTTATTGTAAAGGGAAAATTGTTGTTCTCTAATAGGCCTTTAATTTCATTTTTCGTCATTGGTTAAACCTCCATTACTCTATAGTGACTATTATAACACTCGCGTCGTCAAGTTTAGGTTTTCTATTGCTTTGTAAGACGGAATCGATTATTTTTCTTGCTGTGTCTGTTTTATAATTTGTAAGTATAAGCTTGAGTTCTTCCTTTGAAAGATATTTTGAAACCCCGTCGGAACATATTATTATTGCATCGTCTTTATATAAATATATTTCTTCTTCTAGTAAATGGAGTTGACTGCTAGCAGCCATTTCCTTATTTCCCATGAAATATACCAAGCTATTCTCATCAGCCTCGGTGGGTTGCTGTCCCCTTAATTTCTTAGAGTAAGCCACAGTATGTTCCATGCTTAATGTATAGAGTTGATTATCGTATTTTGAAAAGTAGTACACAGGGCTGTCGCCTATATTTGCTATCTGTATGCTTAATTCGCCCTCTTTATTTGTAGCTTTTAATAATGAAAGAGTCGTGCCTGAACCATTTTTGATTTTTTCGTGATTTACAATTTTTGAATTGATGCTATTAATAATGTCATTAAACGTTTGACTATAATTTAATTTATCTATTTTATTAATGATTTCATTGTTTTGATTTAGCTCATCTACGGCAATTGCGGCGGCTTTTTCACCTCCTTTTGCACCGCCTATGCCATCACAAACTGCAAGTAAAATAGAATTTTCTTCGAACAATTCGAGTTTCAAATTTAACTGAACGTCACTTTTTTCTTTTAGTGCTATACAATCAACAAGCATTGCATCTTGATTTATATGTTTTTCTCCTATGTGGCTTGCTGCTGATATTGCTATCTTCATGATTCTCTCCTTTAAAATAGATGTAATTCTATATATTCCATTACAGAAATAAATTCATCTCGCAGTGCGTAGCTTGTCTCACTTGTTTTATCATGAGTTATAACTATTGAGTAGTCTCCATAAAACCCTATTAACCAAGTTTTATTATACCCATTACCTAATTCGGCTGTTCCGGACTTCATACCAACGTCTGCAATGTCGGAGTGAATTTCATATCCTGTTGCACAGCTACGCATAAGCTCTTTTATAGCATCACTTTCTGGAATACTGCTGTGAACTCCTCGGGTTGACGCAAAGTAATAGGGCATGCTTTCTGATCCATAGTGTGCAATTGAGCCAATTAAATACGGTAATCTAAGCTCTCCATTATTATTTATTCCCGCTACGATTGTAGCCATGTGCAATGGGGATATCTCTGTAACGCCTTGACCCATAGCAGTCTGAGCAATCTCTGTCTCACTGGCACCTTCTATATTAAAGTTGGAAGTTAGCGTTGTGAAATCGAGTTTTAACTCACTGCCAATTAGAAATTTTTCTGCGGTTTCGCTTAATCGTCTTGAGCCTAGAGTAACCCCTAAATTGCAAAAATAAGCATTAGACGATACGTTAAAAGCTTGTGTTAAATTGATGTTACCATGCGCTTGTCCTGCATAATTATTAATATAAACACCATTTGAAGAAGTAGTATATCCTCCGGTGTCTTGGTATACAATATCTTCTAAATTATTATATAAAGCGGCTGCCGAAGTAATAATTTTAAACACACTGCCTGGAGCTCCTTGAGTAAGTGCACTCGGGTACCAAGTCTCATGATAAGAATTGTATTCGCTTAGCTTTTCATCAATTTTATTGACGTCAACTTCAACTTCGCCTTTCGAAGCTAGAGCAAGTATTGCACCTGTATTAGAATCAAGCACGGTTATACTTCCTTTTTGATCTAACAGATTATAACAATAGTCTTGTAATCCATTGTCTGTTGTTAATCTAATAGTATTACCTTTGTTGTCTGTTGTGTTGTAAAACAATTCTTCCTCCAGTAAACTTCTTAACCCGTAGCTTCCTGATATTTGGGTGTTATAACCGATAATCGATGAGTAAGAGGTGTAAATTGAGTTAGCCGGTTGGCCAGGAGTTTCTGAGATTGTGATCAAGTCTCCATTGCGATCAATTATATTGCCTTCGAGTACACTGTTGCGATGGTTTTTATCTATTAAATCATCGTGAAGATAATCAACCTCGTCATTATAAGCGGGTGAAACGTTATCAGCACAGCTATAAAAGCGATTGTAAATATTAGTATGCTATTTTTATTTTTCGACATACGAGACCTCCTGTTGCCTTACTATTTTATTAATAGGTGCATTAATGTTATTCGCTTCCTTTTCTCTTGTTTTTGTTCCTACAAAAAATAATTGAACAAAAAATAATATAAAAGCAACTCCAGATTTACTTATAATAGCTAGAGGCATCCCTGCAAATGGTAGCAAACCTAATGAAGCGATTAAGTTTATAATTGCTTGTATAGCAATTGCGTATAGAAAACTTACGCTGATAAAACTGTGCAAATCCTTTTTTTCTATCAGCACTTTCGTCTGTGAAAGGACTAACACAAATAACATCAACAGCACGAACGCGGCGATTATTCCAAAATGTAAAACCATATTGGGGAAGGCATAGTCTGATTCTGCGACGGGAATGGGAACACTCTCACTAGACCCTAGTAATCCGCCAATTGCAATAGCTCTTCGTGCTTGCATAAGCTGATATGATTCATCAAATTGAAATTCTTTGGGATTAAATATGACGATAAACCTATCGACTAACTTAGTCCATATATTTACGAATAAATTAACGATCTGATTATCTGTATCAGGATTAGAAGATAGATATGTTAATCCTATTCCGATGAAAGCAATTGTTATCATAACAATTGTTAATATGCTAATTAACACATATTTAACTTTTAAAGCTAAAAAGGTCATTATAAAATAGATACCAAGTATAATCATAGCCGTTCCTAATTCGTTTGTTATAACTAGTGCTAGAGTATGTAAGATTGTCATTGCACTG
>CAYJBU010000178.1:0-5072 GCA_964368155.1 uncultured Eubacteriales bacterium
ATAATTCAACGTGTTAATTCCATTAATACCAATATCAACACTTGCATTTGAAATAATATCGCTATTTTCGCTGTTTGGTCCTACAATCAAATTACCGGACATATAATCTAAGTTCTTATTCTGATTAACTGTAATATTACCAGCGTAAACATTACCAATAAGTTCCACAGTGTTGTCTACTGAAGCAATTACATCCGTTCCTCCTTGAACTTGAAGACTATCGTCAGCAATCATGCTGAAACTGGTAATTTCGTTAAGTGAATAACCTACTTGGCCTACATTAAATACAGGAGTTTGGAGCACAATGTCAGAAGTAATTGTTGTCGTATACCCATTCTCGCCATTAATATGAGTAACCTTAATCCCTTCAAAAATATAGGAACTTAAAGTTAGCTCTACGCCGCTTTGTGTAGTATATTCATCCGGCTCGATTATCATAGGTTCATTTTCATTAACTTTTTCAATGATTACGGTATCGCCCCCGATATTCATCTTAGCAGGGTAGGTACCTTCCCATGGGTCGTTATTGAGGGCTAAATCGGTAAACTCGTCATCTACATCATCTTTATTGAATTCAGCCAACGAATGTGGTGGTAAAAATAATGCTAAAGAAGCAACTCTGTATCCAGTAGTTCCCCCAGATAAGACATACTCTGTTGAGACAGGTATTTCAGTAATGCCATCAATTATAAGATTACCATCATTATCATATTGGTAATCTTTTACTCCGCCAGTTACCATTGATAGTCTAACTGCTTCATTGAAAAAGTCTTGTCTTTGAACAGTGTTATCAGGTGCAAGTGTTAATGTACTTTTTGTAGCATTAGAAATTAATTCTGCCTTGTCTCTCAGAAATTTTCATCGTAAGATTAATATATGAGGTAAAAAGCATTGCTACGCCCAATACAGTAATCAAGAGAGTTGCAATTAAAACCATTAAGATTCCTGTGCCTTTATTTGATTTTAAAGCATTAAAGGCCTTTATAAATCTATTCTTCATTTTTTCCTCCTAAAATTTCTGAGATACTATTGTACAGTGGTAAAATCTAAGACAAATTCCTCGCCATTTTCTTCTGTTAAAACTATTTCTATATCATAAATTCTATTTTTGGCATCTCCACCTGTATCGTTTGTAAGTTCTTTATCATTATATACTATTGAGCTATCGTTAAGAAAATATCTTAATTTTTGATTTGTAGTACCAGCTATTGGAACTTCCATAGTAGGGTTCGAGTCACCAAGATTTATTATCTCAGTGTGTAAATTTGTAATTAAATTAGAGTTTACAGTTGCATCAGGTTCGCTGTTAACAGTATAACCTTCGTATAAAGATAAAGTAGTATATTGATAATTTAACTCAAGATTACTAAACTCTTTATTATGTTCTTCTGTAATAAAGTTATATTCATATTCTGATACTCCTGAATCACTGGTAAAATATTGAGGGTCTGCCATTCTATACATAAAAAATTCAACATCTAGATTACTGGAGTTTACGATTCTAACATTATCCATTCCAAGAGTTTGAGTCAAATATGGTTTGTTTTGATTATTAAGGACTGATCCAACAATAGGTTCTTTGTACATAGGATAATAGAACACATAAATTCCTGGTATTTCCATATCCAAAAGAACTGCACCATCATCTTGCACTGTTCCTATAGGATGACCCATAGGTAACATATCGATAGTTTGTTTGTAATCTTCTTTTCCATAAATATAGGTGCTTCCATCTACATATCTAAAACTGTAAGTATATGTAACAGTAGCATACATTTTAGAAGAGTCTTCTCCTACGTTATTAAAAACGTTATTACGATGGTTTCCTCGCCAAACATCTACAACAATATCACGAGTGTCAACTGTTACTTTGTCTAAGTCCTCTGTAATATCAAAGCCTTGAACACCCACTAGTTCAGTATACGCGAAATCATTAAGAGCAACTACATCAGGGTTTGCGAGAGAACCACTCTCTTGTCTGAAAATAATATCAATATTATTGAAATCAGATAAGTTTTCATTATTAATAACATTATATTCGAAGTTTAAAGCTCCGTTGTCTGTATCAGTATCATCGGCAACTTTAGCATCAATTGTGACTTCTGCTCTGTAGTTATATCTGTCGAATGAAAGTGGAAAATGGTCATCCGCTCCCGTTGTCATAAAGAAGATATCATCTGAATAATAATCATCAACATTATTGTATTCAAGAGCAACTGGTTGATCCTTATCATCTACATCCATGAAATTGAAATTCTCGCCAAAAAGACTACCATACGCACCAGATGCAAAATTGCTTGTTACAATTTCATTGATGGACTTAGAGTCAATTTCCTCAGCAATACTTTGAGCTATAACTGTAGCTTCATCCATACGCTCGGTTTTAGCATTAATTTGCAATGATACAACGAAAGCCTGTAAAAGAGGAACAACTACTATTCCAAGCATAATAATTGCGACTAACATTTCAATTAGGGAAAAACCACTGTTGTTATTCAACAATTTTCTTAATTTTTTAAATTTTTTCATAATCGCTCCTCCTATCGGATTGATTTTCATCATGGTGCAGGTGTTTCAGTCTCAGTCTCTTGAGGACCAACTATTGTAAGAGTTCCGAAGAGGTCATCAACACCAAATCTTCCGCTTGGAAGTGGTAATGGTTCATACTCTGCGCCTTCATAATCAATGAAGTATTTAGAAATATTATAGTTTACTGAAACTCCACCAGTTGCAGGGTTATAAGAAACAGCTAGTGAGTCTAAGCCTGTTCTGTCTTCATAAGAATAAATTTCATTTAAAGAATCTTTAAGTTGCTCGTAAGAAATTTCAATACCTGATGTTGTTGATGAATATTTGTAAGCTGCCATATCAACGTTAACGTCAGCACCATCTTGTTGAACATAACTTGAGAAAGTATTAACTACAGATGGATTTGAAAAACTTAAAGCTGAGAAATCTGTTGGGATTTCTTCACCCCATCCTAAATACCAAGTGATATAATCTTCAATTGATACAAAAGATGGATACTCTTCTAATTCTGCATCGATATAAGTTGAAATCTCTGCAATTGCAGCTTCGTTAGCAGGCACTGCAGCATAATATTCTTCTAATTGCACTCTTCTTGGTTCTAGGCCTGCAATAGTTGTGTTTGTTTCTTGAATTGAAGTTTGGTAATTATTATGTACCAAAAAATACAATATTAGAAACCCGACAAGTCCTCCTAGGTAGAAAAGGAACTTTAGACTGGACAAAGTTGACTTTTTCATATTTTAAACCGCCTTTTTAATTTAATTGTTGGGTGAACATATTGTGGACAGAATCAAATTATTCTTCTTCACCGGTTTCCGACACCGTTTTGTAGTTTGCTGTTAAAGTAAAGCCAACATATTCACCCGCGTCGCTTAATTGTTTTGAAATAGCGCTGACTGCAATTGTATCAATTGTATCAAAAGTACGAAGTTGAGAAATTGTTAAAATTGCATCTTCATATGTTTCCATTGTCACATTTAATGTTATTTGTTGCGTAGTGCAGTTAGCTGTAAGAACTAGTAAGTTTTCAGGCATTTTTTCTTCAAGTTCTTCAAAGAAGTTCACTAAATATTTATTACTGTTATCATATTGAGCAACAAATTCTTGCATATTTTGTTCTGCTGCAATGTACTCAATGTGAGTGTTATGTATTTGTTCTGAAAACTCAATTTCAGCAATTCTAGCTTCAATTGTTGCGAGTTCATCAAGCGCTTTTTGGTCTTGCATATATGAATCGTAAGCGAAATAACCACCAATGCCTAAAGCAACAATAAAGAAAAGAATTGGGGTGATAAGAGCAGCGGTAGTTGATTGGTCACTTGGTTTTTTCTTTCCGCTGGAAACAGGCATTAAATCGAGTGGAGCTTTAACACTACCTACTATACCTATAAATTCAGAAGCAGTTCTGATACTTTGGTCAACTTTTGCAAAAAGTTCTGAATCACTGAAATATTCAGTTTTAATTCCTGTTAGGCTAGCTACTGCTTCTTTTAAACCTGCAAATCTTGAGCAATCACCAAAAAGAACGATGTTATCGGTTGATTGGCCTTTATAAGAAGTTTTTAAGAAATCGTTTGCACGAGATATACCATCGGACATACGATTGATATAAACAGTTGCTTGCTCTGCAGTTATAGCAGAAGCAACGGAACTTCCGTCAGCACAGAATGTCATTAATTTATCGTAATCATCTTCCGGTGCTGCACCTGAATTAATTACTGCGTTTAGAAGTTCTGAACCACCTATTGGAAATACACGTTGTAAAACGAGTTTGTCAACATTTAAGAAAGTTACTGTTGTGTATTGAATTCCAACATTAACATACATTGTAAGACCCGGTGCTTTGATAGATTTAAGTGCTTGGTATTGACCATTAGCAGAAACGTCGATTGAAATAGGTCTAACTTTTAGTGCTTCAGCAAGTCTAACATAGCTTGAAACAATTGTTCCCGGAGCAATTGTAACCAAAACTCTCATAGATTGAGAACCGTCTTGAGTATCTACTCCTAAAACGTCGTGGGCTACACGATAGCTTGACAAGTCAACTGGGAAATGCTCTTGAGCATTTAGTTCAACCAGTGATTTAACACGTGATTCTTTTACATTTGGGAATGTAAGAACACGGTTTGCTACTCTTGAAGAAGAAATCGAAAATGCAGCGGTTTTAATGCTGTCCATTCTGTTTTCTTTCAAACGAGGTGCAATCAGCGCCGCTAATTCTTGTGGGTTGTTTATTTGTCCGTCAGTAATAGAGCCTTGTGGTATTAAGATTTTAAATCCATTTCTTATTTTGGGTAAAGAATTGGCTCCGCTTTTTGTTGCGGCACAAACCTTTAAGTAGCGCTCTCCAACTTCAATGCTTAAAATTTCAGCTGCCATTTTACTAAAATCCCCTTCTCTTTTAATTTGTTTTTCTGATTCATTTATGATTTCTTTAGTTGTTAAAAAAATCATTAAAAGCAAAACGACAATGTTTGCCGATTAAGCTTTATTTGTATAATAATATAAAATACCTTGCGGTATGTATATTCAAGAGTAATGTT
>CAYJBU010000179.1:0-5051 GCA_964368155.1 uncultured Eubacteriales bacterium
TTTAAAATTGAAATTGTTGAAAATTAATAACAATAAATTAAGCACATTAACAACAATTTTGCTTTCAATTCTTTTTGCTTCCTGTGCATTTATCTTTATATATTTTGGTATTAATATTTCAATTTTTGCATTAATTTTTATGGTAATAACAATAGCTGTGATTGCTGTTTTTTCCTTGAACTATATTATCAAGTTTAAGGATTATTTAAAAATTTATAAGAGAAACTTTTTTCAAAGTCCTGTTCTTTTAGGTGATAAGAATAGCTCAGCCAAGGTTACTGTGGATTATTACACGAAAAAGATTGATGTAAAAGAGAAAATAGATAACAGTAAAAAAGGTTATAATTATCTAAATGATGTGTTTATGAAAAGGCACAGATTATTACTATCGAAACCTGTGAAAATAATCGCTGTTGTTGAGATTATTGCTGTGCTTGCTGTGTTTATAGGGTTGTTAATTTCGCCTGAGGTAAAAGCTTTGATTATCAGCATACCAAATTCCTTGTCATCTTTTCTCTTCTTGTATTATATTTTAAACAGAGGTCAAAAAATTTGTAGTGCAATGTTTATCAATTGTGATAATGTTATGCTTAAATATAGATTTTATCGAGAGCCTACTGCAATCTTAAAATTGTTTTCTCTTAGAATTAAAACATTGTTAAAGTTAGAACTAACTCATTCTGTAATTCTGGCAGTAGGAATTCCATTTTTGATTTTTTTCGCAGGTGGTTCATTACAATTGTTTGAATATGTCTTGATAGGGATAAGCCTGTTGTTGATGTCTGTATTATTTACTGTCCACAACTTGACACTTTATTATCTTTTGCAACCATACAACGAGCTAACACAGGTTAAAAACCCAATTTATTCCTTGCTAAGCGGATTGACATATCTTCCTTGTTATATGTTACTAGGCGACCAAATCCCTCTTATAGTTTTTGGAACGAGCATATCGCTTTTTTGTATTTTTTACATTGCCCTAGCTTTGCTACTTGTCTATAAATTAGCATGGAAAACTTTTAAAATTCACAGCTGATTTCGGAGGTATTTATGGCGCGTTTTTTTACTAATTCGATTATTGAAGAGAATTTCACTTTTTGCGATGAAGATGCAAAACACATTTCTCGTTCGCTTAGAATGAAAATCGGAGACAAATTGACACTCTGCGATGGAAACAAAACTGATTATTTATGTGAAATTAGTGAGATTACTGCATTGAATGTAATAGTCAAAGTTATAATAAAAGAAGAGAACATTGCTGAATGCCCAGTGAAAATTAACTTGTTTCAGGGAATCCCAAAAGGCGATAAAATGGACTACATAGTCCAAAAATCTGTTGAATTGGGAGCTAGTGAGATTATCCCGTTTTCATCTTCACGTTGTATAGGCAGTTTTTTGGGCAAAGAAGTTAAAAAGGTTGATAGGCTAAATAAAATTTCTCTAGAAGCAGCAAAACAAAGTGGAAGAGGAGTATTGCCTGAGGTAAAATATCCAATGTCTATTCACGAAGCTGTGAAATCTGCTCAAGGATTGAAAGTAATGTTTTATGAAAATGCAGAAACTCCTTTATCTCATGTTATAAATCAGGAGTTTGATGAAATTTCCATTCTTATTGGCCCTGAAGGTGGCTTTTCTAGTGATGAAGTAGAGCTGGCGAAAAGTTATGGATTTGAAATAGCTAGTTTAGGCCCCAGAATTCTTAGGACTGAAACTGCTAGTATCAGCGCATTAGCTATTATAACATACGAGGTAGAGAATAAGTGAGAAAATTAAATATTCTAATTACAGGTAGCTCAGGTGAAATTGGACAGGCGATGGCAAAAGCCTTGTCAAATCACTCTCTTGCATTGCAGTATTACAATAATTACCCTGAATTTGTTCCCGAGAATTCAGTTGCAGTTAAATGCGATTTAAGGAGTGAAGATGAAGTAATCAATATGTTTAATGAAATTAATAACACATTAGGTAACATTGATGTTTTGATAAATAACTGTGGAATAAGTGAGTTTAGTTTGTTACAGGATTTAAGTCTTGAACAATGGAACAATATTCTTGCTGTTAATCTAACTTCTGCTTTTCTTTGTGCGAAAAACGTAATTCCTAATATGGTTAAAAATCAATACGGTCATATAATTAATATTTCCTCTGTTTGGGGTGAGGTTGGTGCCTCTTGCGAGGTTCATTATAGCACTGCAAAGGGAGGCTTAATCGCTTTTACAAAAGCGCTAGCAAAGGAGTTAGCGCCGAGTAATATATTGGTCAATTGCGTATCTCCTGGATTAATTGATAGTAAGATGAATTCCCGTCTAAGCAAAGAAGAATATGATGAATTTGTAAGTGACATTCCTTTGAACAGGGCAGGAAATGCTCAAGAAGTCGCCTTGCTCGTTCGTTTTTTAGTTCAAGACAACACTTATATAACAGGAAATAACTTTTCTATAAATGGAGGTCTTACCTAATATTTCTCACTTATGTATTTTGTTGGAAAAATATTTTCTTTTTTATAAATAAATTATTGTATAATTATATATAAATTAACAACAAAATGTAAAATTTATCTTATTAATGCTCATTTAATTGAATGTATATTGATTTTTAGGGCTATAGATGATATAATATAGAACATTATGAGTTTGTATGAGTTATTTAACTTGCACAATTTTGTATAAGTTTAATTATTATTCAAAATAAGAATGGAGTACTAATATGGCTAGGAAAATTAAAGTTATTTTTTTTACACTAGTTTTAATTTCAACATTAGTAATGTCTACTTCCGCTGCAACTACTGTTCAGATTGTTTATGGTGATTTAGACGGAAGTAAGTCTATCGATTTAGGTGATTTGCTTTTGCTGAAAAAACATCTTGCATATTATGAAATTGATATCAATGAATCAGCCACTGATTTGGACGGAGATGGAGTTTCGGGCTTGTCTGATTTGCTATTGCTTAAAAAATATCTTGCGCACTGGGATGTCAGTGTAGGAGACATTGCAGTTATCAAATTTGATACTGATGGTGGAAATTCTCTTAGTGATGCTTATGTGTCAGTAGGAACTACATTAGAAGAAATACCCATACCAACAAAACAAGGCAAAACCTTTGTGAAATGGGTTTATGATAACAAAGATTTCAATCAAGAAAGTATTGTTATTGATGATATGACACTTAAAGCGATTTGGAAATAATGTACTATGATAGGAGATTTTTAATGATACATACTAAGCGAATTTTGTTCTTTTTTGCGGTTCTCATTCTGACTACGTTTACTGCATTTTCCGTTAATGCTCAGTCCGGCTCTGTGTCTGGAAGCACTACATCAGGAGAAAAAGGTCAAACAGTCAGTGTTTCAATTAACTTAAACAGTAACCCTGGAATATATGGACTTACACTATCTGTTAATTACGACAACAGCGCACTTACTTTAACAGAATATACTGTCGGTTCGATTTTCCCAAATGGTGGAGAAGTCACACAACCACCAAACCTTGCTTCTGGCAATGTTGTATTTGTAGGTAGTAGAAATGAAATATCAAACACAACTGCAACCGGAACTCATTTGAATTTAAACTTTTCTATAAATGAGGCAGCTGAAGAAAACAAAGGATACACAATTTCACTCAGTGTGTTAGACGCAATTAACGCTGACGGCGCAAAAATTCAATTTACTTCAAGCGCTGGAATGATTAATGTTGTTGGATGTCAACACGAAAACGCTCAATGGAGAACTGTCACTGAAATGTCTTGTACTGTAGATGGCGTTGATGAATTGTATTGTGCCGACTGCGACACTGTTATCGAGACAAAAACTACTCCTGCTACTCATCAGTGGAATGAGCATTATACTACTATCACTGAAAAAACTTGCACTGAAGACGGATTGGAACACATAGTGTGTTCTGTATGTGGTGAGGCAAAAGAGGGAAGTGAGAGAGTTATTCCAGCTTCTCATGAATGGAACGACTACTATTCAACAATCACTGCTGCTACTTGTAGTGAAGATGGGGAAGAGGCAATTTTTTGTTCGGTGTGCGACGAAATGCAATCTGGTAGCAACAGAGTTATTCCAGCAGCGCATAAATGGAACGATTACTATACTACTATCGAGGAAGCTACTTGCACCGAAAACGGCTCTGAACATATAGTTTGTTCAGTTTGTGGCGAAGTGAAAGATGGAAGTGAACGTGAGATAACTGCTTCACATGATTTCACTAAAGAAGTAATTTCAATCGAAACATTAAAAAGTAATGGAGACGATGATAACCCAGCTGAATACTACTACACATGTAATGTTTGTGGAGAAATTAGCGATTCTTTATTCTTTACAAGCGAACAAAAAATAAACACCAATATCGAATATACGGTAAAGAATGGAAATGGTATTGCAGTTAGACCTGATGAAGATGATGAATATACTCTTGAAGTAGAAGCAGACAGCTCTTTGTTTGAGGACTTAATCATTAACGGTTCTGTAGTTTCCGATACATATTACGAAGTTGCAAACGTAGATGAATCTACATTTATCACAATTAGCAATGAATTTTTGAAGACTCTCGAAGTTGGAGTTCAAGAAGTGCTAGTGAACTTTTCTGATGGAACTGCAATGCTTAGTTTTACGATTAAAGAAGTAACGATAACTCCTTCACCAAGTCCTACGGCGAAACCAACAGCTAGTCCTTCTCCTGACATCACACCTACTCCTAAGCCTGAAGCCGATGAAGGAAATTTTATACTTGACATTATTTTATATGTTGGTATTATCATAAGCTTAATAATTGTTGTATTTTTAATTATAATTGTGTACAAAAGAATGAAAAAAGATGATGGAGAGAGATATAAATAATCTCACTAGAATCAGATTTTTTTCGTGTAGCTATTGCACTAAAGGAATTTATAAAAAGACATTGAATGCAGGGGCAATCCCAAGATTAGACCGAATACATAGGTAATTCCTAAGTTTTGGTAACTCACGGATTGAACCCTGCATTTTTTCATCTATTAGTAAATCCTTTTTCTGTTCGCCGTGTGCCTGATAGTTTAATAATTAATACCT
>CAYJBU010000180.1:0-5002 GCA_964368155.1 uncultured Eubacteriales bacterium
TGATACAGAAAATAATCAGCTTGATGCAATGGAAAAATATTCACTTTGGGACAGACAAGACGATTTAGAGAGCTTGTTTGACATGAATAGTTTAGAATTCGATTTTGTGTTCTATTGCAATCTCAATTTTTTACTTTCAAAGTATATGAAAATTAACAAAATGCCGTATGGCACAAAAACTATACTAGGGCAGATTTCGCAAAAACAAACAAGAGAAAAATATTTGTTAAAAGAATTTTCAGACAGAAAAATTGCAGTCTATATTTATAAATGTATCACTTCTGAAAAAAGAAGCGAGAAACTGCTAAACTATAAAAAAATCACTCAAAAAGTGTTTGAGTTGAGCGGTGGTTTTGAAATTGACGGATTTAAGTTTAAATCTGCAAAAGATGTATAAACAATTTTTCACCGCGATAATGGAGTATTGATTTAATGTTTAAATTATCATCAAAATATAAACCGAAAGGCGACCAACCAAAGGCAATTAGCGAACTGGTGGAGTCTATCGAAAGTGGGCACAAAGAGCAAACTCTTTTGGGCGTTACCGGCTCTGGTAAAACTTTTACCATGGCTAACGTGATTGAAACTCTAAACCGACCCACTCTTGTTTTGGCGCACAATAAAACTCTTGCGGCTCAGTTATGTTCAGAGTTTAGGGAGTTTTTTCCTGAAAATGCTGTTGAATATTTTGTTTCATATTATGACTATTATCAGCCCGAGGCTTATATAGCTCAAACGGACACATATATCGAAAAGGATTCCGCAATCAATGACGAGATTGACAAACTAAGGCACAGTGCCACTGCAGTGCTATCCGAAAGGCGAGATGTTATCATTGTCGCCAGTGTCTCGTGTATTTATTCTCTTGGAGACCCTATAGATTATCGAACAATGGTAATATCAATTAGGCCCGGAATGGAAAAAAGCAGAGACGAACTTTTAGAAAAGCTGGTCGAAATCCAGTATGAGAGAAATGATGTTAATTTTGTAAGAAACAAATTTCGTGTCCGTGGTGATGTTGTAGAAATTTTCCCATCTGGTTCGGGAGACAGGGCGATTAGAGTGGAGTTTTTTGGAGACGAAATAGACAGGATAAGCGAATTTGTTCCACTTACAGGCGAGGCAGTCGCAGAGCTTAAACACATAGCTATTTATCCCGCTTCTCACTATATAGTTCCGCACGAGAAAATTGAAAGAGCGCTGAAATCCATCACAGAAGAGATGACCGAAAGAGTTGAGTTTTTCAAATCTCAGGGAAAACTAGTGGAAGCGCAAAGAATTGAGCAGAGAACAAAATATGATCTTGAGCTGCTAAGAGAAATTGGATTTTGCAAAGGAATTGAAAACTATTCAAGAGTCTTGTCGGGAAGAGAAGCAGGCTCTTCTCCTTTTACACTCATAGACTATTTCCCAGATGATTTTCTTTTGATTGTGGACGAGTCTCACGTAACTTTGCCACAAACACGTGCGATGTACGCTGGTGACAAAGCGAGAAAAACTAATTTAATTGATTTTGGGTTCAGATTACCATCGGCTTTTGACAATAGACCACTTAATTTTGATGAATTTTACCAAAAAGTCAATCAGGCTGTGTTCGTCAGTGCAACACCTGGAGACTTTGAACTTGAAAAATCGTCTGCAGTGGTTCAACAGGTTATCAGGCCTACAGGATTGCTAGACCCAATCATTGAAGTGAGGCCTACACAGGGGCAAATTGATGATTTGATTTCCGAGATTAATATTCGTGCAGAGAAGAAAGAGAGAATTTTAGTCACTACTTTGACAAAGAAAATGGCAGAGGATTTAACTGACTTTTTCACGAATTATGGCATAAGAGTAAGATATATGCATTATGACATCGACACTGTTGAGCGAATGGAAATAATCAGAGATTTGCGCTTGGGTGAATTTGATGTTTTGGTTGGAATTAACCTTTTAAGAGAGGGTTTGGATTTGCCCGAAGTATCGCTTGTGGCAATTTTAGACGCAGATAAGGAAGGCTTTTTGAGAAGCGAACGCTCACTAATTCAAACCATTGGTAGAGCTGCGAGAAATTCAGAAGGAAAAGTTATCATGTATGGCGATGTTGTGACACGCTCCATGGAAAGTGCAATTAATGAGACTTTCAGAAGACGCGCGTTGCAAGAAGAATACAATTTAGAGAATGGAATTACACCACAAACCATAAATAAGAAAGTCAATGAAATACTGGAAATTTCCTCGCACAAAAACGACAAAAAGCCAAAGAGACAATTAAACGCACTCGAGAAGAGAATGGAAATAGAAAAACTGACAAAGGAAATGAGAGCAGCTGCAAAATTGCTTGAATTTGAACATGCCGCATATTTAAGAGACAGAATTAAGGAGTTACAAAACTAATGGCGTTTACCGATATTATTGTTAAAGGTGCAAGAGAGCATAATTTGAAAAATATAGATATTGAAATTCCACGTGATAAATTGGTGGTTTTAACAGGCCTTTCAGGCTCGGGGAAATCATCCCTCGCGTTTGATACGATTTATGCAGAGGGTCAAAGAAGGTATGTAGAGTCGCTTTCTTCCTATGCAAGACAATTCTTAGGGCAAATGGAAAAACCAGATGTAGACAGTATTGACGGGCTTTCGCCTGCGATTTCAATCGACCAAAAAACCACTTCGAAAAACCCACGTTCAACAGTTGGAACAGTCACAGAAATTTACGATTATTTGCGTTTGCTTTATGCGAGAGTGGGAACACCGCATTGCCCTGTTTGTGGAAAAGAGATTTCAATGCAAACGGTCGACCAAATCGTGGATAAGGTGATGGAATTGCCCGAAAAATCGAGAATTCAAATTTTAGCTCCTGTTGTTAGAGGGCGCAAAGGTGAACACCAAAAAGAGTTTGACGCTGCAAAAAAATCAGGTTTTGTAAGAGTTAGAGTCGACGGTTTAACCTATGATTTGAGTGAAGTTCCAAAACTCGAGAAAAATAAGAAGCACAATATTGAGATTATTGTCGACAGACTAGTAATCAAAGAAGACATAAAATCGAGGCTTTCAGATTCTATTGAAACTGCTACAACCTTGTCAGGAGGAATTGTAATTGTAAATTTAGTTGAAGAGAAAGATATAATGTTCTCTCAAAACTATGCCTGTCCCGAACATGGGGGAGGGTTTGAAGATTTGTCGCCAAGAATGTTCTCGTTTAATAACCCTTTCGGAGCTTGTCAAAAATGCACCGGTTTGGGCGTTTTTATGCGTGTTGACCCTGATTTGATAATTCCAAACAGGAAATTAGCTGTTTCAAATGGAGCGCTAAAAGGCAGTGGTTGGGCTATGGAAGGCTCTACGATTGCGATGATGTATATGAGAGGTCTTGCAGAGCACTATGACTTTTCGCTAGATACTCCAATTGAGGATTTGCCACCGAAAATTGTTGATATTTTGTTGTATGGAACTAAGGGCGAAAAGATTAAAGTGCATCGCCAAAATGAATACGGAAGTGGCGTTTATCAAACGGGTTTCGAGGGTGTTATCAACAATTTAGAGAGACGCTTCAAAGAAACTCAAAGCAATTGGATTAAAGAAGAAATTGAAGTTTACATGAGTGCAAATCCTTGTGATGAGTGCGGTGGAGACAGACTTTCAAAGCAAGCCCTTGCAGTTACAATTGGCGATTTGAATATCAGTCAACTGTGCAAAATGTCTGTTAATGATGCTTTGGTTTTTGTTAATGAACTAGAATTTAATGAAAGAAACACAGTGATTGCAGACCCAATAATTAAAGAGATTAAAGAGAGACTTGGCTTTTTGCAAAGCGTGGGACTAGAGTATTTGAGTTTGTCTCGTTCCTCTGGAACTCTTTCGGGAGGTGAAAGCCAAAGAATTAGGCTCGCTAGCAACATAGGTTCTTCTTTGATGGGAGTTCTCTATATTCTTGATGAACCTAGTATTGGATTGCACCAAAGAGATAACCACAAACTGCTCGCAACGCTTAAAAGGTTGAGAGATTTAGGAAACACAGTAATTGTTGTTGAGCATGATGAAGACACAATGCTTGAGGCAGACCACATCATTGACATTGGTCCAGGCGCAGGTGTTCACGGTGGAGAAGTAGTGTACAATGGCGATGTAAAAGGAATTTTGAAACACAAAAGCTCCATTACAGGAGATTATTTGAGTGGTAGAAAGAGTGTCCCAATTCCAACTCAAAGGCGCAGTGGAAACGGAAATAAGATTACAATTGTAGGCGCTACTCAAAACAACTTAAAAAATGTTAAAGTCGATATCCCACTTGGCGAGTTTATCGCAGTGACTGGTGTTTCTGGTTCGGGTAAATCTTCATTAATCAATGAAATTTTATATAAAAAGTTAGCAGCTACATTAAATGGAGCAAAAACCATTGCAGGAAAGCACAAAGATATTAAGGGCATGGATTTTCTTGACAAAGTTATTCAAATAAATCAAAATCCGATAGGCAGAACTCCACGTTCTAACCCAGCGACTTACACAGGACTATTTACAGATATTAGAGATTTGTTTTCGAATACAAGAGAGGCGAAAATTCGTGGATTTTCTCCAGGGAGATTTTCCTTTAATGTAAAAGGTGGTAGATGCGAGGCCTGCCAAGGTGATGGAATAATCAAAATTGAAATGCACTTTTTGCCCGATGTTTATGTTAGTTGTGATGTGTGTAAGGGAAGACGATATAACAGAGAGACATTAGAGGTGCGTTACAAAGGGAAAAATATTCACGATGTTTTAGAAATGACAGTTGAGGAGGGTTTGGAGTTTTTTGCAGATATCCCCAAAATTGCAAGAAAACTTTCTACTCTTCATGATGTAGGTTTGAATTATATAAAAATTGGGCAACCAGCAACAACTCTTTCGGGAGGAGAAGCACAAAGGGTTAAGCTTGCGACAGAGCTATCCAAAAGGGCGACAGGGAAGACGATTTATATTTTGGACGAGCCGACAACAGGACTGCATATTGCTGATGTTCATAAATTGATTGATGTTTTGCA
>CAYJBU010000181.1:0-4956 GCA_964368155.1 uncultured Eubacteriales bacterium
GGATTTTTCTGTAGTTCGAGGAAAAGGTTCTTTTCAATGCTTTGTGCATAGAAAACGGTTCTTTGACGATGAAATAATGCAAAATCACCGCCAAGATTGTCAAGTAATTAATTGGCGGAGCAATAACATACAAAACAAATATAAAGGAGATTTATTATGAGTAAAGTAGCAGTAGTCTATTGGAGTGGAACAGGAAATACAGAGGCTATGGCAAATTTTATAGCTGAAGGTGCAAAAAGTAAAGGTGCAGAAGTAGATGTTTTAACTTCTGACAAATTTACATTAGATATGGTAGCTAACTATGACAGTATTGCTTTTGGTTGCCCTTCGATGGGAGCAGAAGTTTTGGAAGAAACAGAATTCCAACCAATGTGGGATAGTGTTAAAAATGCTTTAGTAGAAAAAAATGTTTTACTGTTCGGTTCTTATGGATGGGGCGATGGTGAATGGATGAGAAATTGGGAAGAAGAAACAAATGCTAAGACAGTTGAAACCTATATGTGCAACGAAGCTCCAGACGCAGAAGCAGAGGCGTCTTGCACAACTTGTGGCGAAAATTTAGCTTAATTTCTGATATCTTATTTGATTTATTTAATTAAAGGCAATGCCTAATCAGGTGTTGCCTTTTACTATTAATCTGTATTTGGGGGTACAAATGAGAAAGGAAAAAAAGATGATTTTAAATGTATCCAGAAGATTACTTCTTGATACAGCAAAAACAGAAAAGCAAATTGCAAAGATTCTCTACATTTCAGAAACATCATTAAGGCAATTGTATATACAAAATTTTAGTAAACCGCCAAAAAGATACATAAGACATGTAAAACTTTGTAAAGCAAAAACTTTAATAAGAACATCTCAGAAAACAATAAGCGAAATAGCATATGATATAGGATATATCAACACAAGTAAGTTTACCGAAGCGTTTAAAAACAGATATGATATCACTCCATCTGAATATCGTAAACAGTGCAACATTAACAAAAATGCTATTTCAGAGTAGACAAACAAGCTAAAATAATGTACAATTATATTATTATAGTATTGGAGGAATATATTATGTTAAAATTTGTTTCTAAGCAACATAAGTTAATATTTGCAGCTGGTGCAGCAACCGGATTTGCAGTTCTAGGATTTTTAAAAACTAAGAAAGCTCGCGAGCTTGCGGTTAAAGGCGTAGCTGGTGGAATTATGCTAAAAGAGAAAGTTCTCGAAACTGCTGCAAACATCAAAGAAGAAGCTGACGACATTTGCGCAGAAGCCAAAGCTACTGCTAGAAAAGCTTGCTCATGTTCAGATGGTTGTGATTGCGGAGATAACTGTAATTGTGATGATGAGTGCAATTGCGGTGAAAATTGCGACTGTAAATAATCAGTTAAATAAGGAGAATTCTATGAAATATCGCATTATATGTGATAAGCCCTCAAGGCTGCGAATTCGCTTTGGCAAATATATCATAACGAAGGAGCAGTCTTACGGTCTATCCGAGCTGCTTCTTTCTTTATCCGGTGTTATAAATGCACAAGCAAACGAGATAAACGGCTCAGTGCTTATCGTATACGAAAATAAGTCTACAAGAGAAATAATTCTAAAAAAATTATCTTCACTAAAACTTTCAGAAATCAAAGAAGGTGTTCCAAGCGATGAAGAGCGTTCTGCTGTATTAGAAAGCACGCTAAAAAAGAAGATAGTTAAACACTTTATGTTTCATCTTGCAAGACATTTATTTGTGCCTGTTCTCCCCCATCGAATTTACACCATTTCACGTTCAATACCTTACATAATCGGTGGTTTAAAATCACTGGCTAACAAAAAAATAAATGTTGAGGTTTTAGATGGCACTGCAATAGGAGCTTCATTACTATCGAAAAATAATAAAACCGCTTCTTCTACTATGTTTTTGCTTGGTCTTTCAGACTTACTGCTCGAATATTCTAATATTAGAGCAAAGCACGCATTAGCGCAAAGTTTGACGATAAATGTCGATAAGGTTTGGCTTGTAAAAAATGGTACTGAGGTTGAAGTTCATCACAGCGATGTAACCGTTGGCGACGTTATACGTATTCGAAAGGGAAGCCTCATTCCTATTGATGGAACAATAGTCAAAGGTGACGCTTTAATCAACGAAGCTACTATGACGGGTGAGCCTATTTCTGTTCACAAAACAATTGATGGCACAGTTTTTGCCGGTACTGTTATAGAAGATGGCGAAGTTGACATTGAAGTAATGAGTTTACAAAATAACTCGAGAATAGCAAAAATCATTGACCTGATTGATACGGGCGAAAAAGAGAAAGCCCTGATGCAAGGACGAGCAGAAAGACTAGCGGACGATATAGTCCCTGTTAGTTTTGGTTTATTTTTGGCAACATTAGTTTTAACCGGAAGTGTTACAAGAGCGTTATCTGTACTCATGGTTGACTTTTCATGTGCGATTAAACTCACCACACCTATCACTATTATATCAGCGCTAAAAGAAAGTGTAAATCACGATGTATTAGTTAAAGGTGGTAAATATCTTGAAGTTTTGTCAAAGGTTGATACTGTTGTTTTTGATAAAACTGGCACATTAACGAACGCAGTTCCAAAAGTTTCAAAAATAATTCCTGTAAAAGAGAATTATACTGAAAACGAAGTTCTAAAAGTCGCTGCTTGCCTTGAAGAACATTTCCCTCACAGCGTTGCAGCTTCTATAGTTAAAGAAGCTAAAGCGAGGGGAATTCACCACCCTGAGCAGCACGGTAAAGTTGAATACATTGTTGCACACGGAATTGCTAGTATTTATGAAGAAAAACATTCAGTAATAGGAAGCAGGCATTTCGTGTTTGAAGATGAGAAAGTCCCATATCCTGCTGATAAAGATGAATGGATTACTTCTGAAATAGGAAGCGACAGTGCTGTTTATCTCGCTGTTGACAACGAGTTGATTGGAGTTATTTGTATTAACGACCCTCCAAGAAATGACGCGAAATTCACTATTGATATGCTTCGCAAAGATGGAATTAAAGACATTATTATGATTACGGGAGATGGTGAGAGTAATGCTAAATATACAAGCCAAATTCTTGGAATTACTAAATATTATGCTTCAGTTTTGCCTGACGGAAAAGCTTCTATAATCGAAAAATTAAAAGCTGAAGGAAGAGTAATCCTGATGGTTGGGGACGGGATTAATGACACTCCTGCTTTAAGTATTGCTGATGTTTCGCTAACACTAAATGGTTCGTCTGACATTGCACGAGAAGTTGCAGATGTATCTGTTCTCTCACATGAACTTACGAAAATTGTTGAGATTAGAAAACTATCAAAAAAACTGATTAAGAAAATATCCCTACAGTACGGAATAATCGTGTCATTTAACACCGCTTTAATTATTCTTGGGATTATGGGAGTAATCGGTGCTGGTGCATCAGCGTGGCTTCACAATGCGTCAACCATAGGATTAACTCTTACTTCTGCAAAAACAATGATGAAAAAAGAGGATTCTATCAAATATCTAGACGATAACAAGTTCAAAAAATAACGAAAGGATAGTCACTGGAGTAAGCTAATAATTTTTAACTAAGTTTTTAGCAGAAACATTGATTAGGTGATAATAATGAAACAACATAAATTTTGGTCTTACTTAGCAGTGTTTGCTATGATAATGTGTATTTGGACAGGCTATAAACACAAGTGATATAGTTCAAATAATATAAATGATTTTATGTCTTTTCGGTTTATTGCTGAAAAGGCATAAATTCTATATTTCTAAGGAAAGGAATTGTTGTAAAATGATTAGATTTTTACTAGATACTGACAAAATAGAATGTGCAAAAATGATTGAAGAATTTTATAGCACAGACGCAGTTAATCACAGTATTCCAAGCGAATATGTCGATAGTACTATAAATTTCGCACTTAATAACTCACCTTATAATTCAATTATAGTATGCACAATAGACGGAAAATACGCAGGCTACTGCCACTTAGCTTTCTCGTATTCATGTGAAGTTGGAGGACTTGTAGCAATAATCGAAGAAATATATATAAGAGATGGTTTTAAAGGAAAAGGACTAGGAACAGCTATTTTTGATTTTATTCGCACACAATACGATGATAAAGTTAAAAGATATAGACTAGAAGTAGTAGCCGATAACGAAGCTGCAATTAAATTATACGAAAAATTAGGATTTAAGAATTTACCGTACCAACAAATGGTTTTAGATATATAAAAATCCATTTACTTTTGAGAGCCACTCTATACCAACTTGATTTGTATCTATATTCAAGTTGGTATTTTTTTATGTATTTATATTAGAAAACCAAATCCACACTGTGAAATTTTCCCCTTATAGTTTCCTCTTTAAAAAATCGTTATTAAATTGATTTCCTATTCTTGCCAACTCACCCAAAACACGTTCTATTCCATAATCTGACAGATGCCAGTTCTCTTTACTTATCCCAAAACCGTCTACAGGGCATACTAATAATTCAGTGTTTGGAAAAGCAAGGCTATAATACATCAAGCATCGCCTTGCGTGAAACGACTTACATACAATAATTGCAGTGGATACATTTATATTTAACTCATCCAAAATTATTTTAGAAAAAGTAGCATTCTCTCTTGTATATTCTGATTTATCTTCTAAGATAATGCTATCACTTTTTACACCATTTTTAATCAGTACGTCATGGTAAAAATCACATTCAGTCACATAGTCTTTGTTGTAAATATCTTTCTTCTCTCTAACGCCTTTAAATTTTCCGTTTTTCACGCTATATTTTCCCGAAGAAATTATCCAATCTGCATACCCTGATTTATATAATTCAGCTGCATATTCAGGAATATCTGGTAGTGAACCACCAGGTAACATAAGTATATCTACTTTTTTAGGTTCATCGCTTACAAAAATAAAATCCGAAATATCTTTTATTGTTCTTTTGTTCATTTTGTTTTTCCTCCAATTATTTATG
>CAYJBU010000182.1:0-4950 GCA_964368155.1 uncultured Eubacteriales bacterium
TAATGTCTATAGATTTACTTTTTGCATAGTTATGAGCCAAATTAACTTTATTAACTATGTCGTTTACATCAGTGTCATTACTATCAATATAGTATCTTCCGTATCTAAACTGTATGGAATGTTTATCAAGTTCGGGAATTGATTTTCTAAACTGCTGTTCATAACTAAATCTTGTTTCACCCAAACGCTCAAGAAGATTGTTATCAGAGAACATCATGAACTCATCAGGGCCTGTTCGTGCCATAATAAAGCTCGAGTCATCGACTACTTTAGAAGTAGTAGCAATGGACTTTAAGACTTTGTTTCCTGTTTCAAAACTGTACAACTCGTTTATTACCTTGAAGTTTGCAATATCCATCTTAACAAGAATATATCTATCATTAGGCTTTGTTTTTATCGCTTTTTCTATTTCTAACTTAAATTTTATTAGATTGGGCAAACCGGTAAGCTCATCTATATAAGCAACTCTTTTAATTTTATCTATATTCAATTTTCTTGTAATCAAAATATACGCAACAAAAATTACAAAGAAAACGGTCATTATGGAAATGAAGAAAATTATACTCCCGTTAATATTGTTTTTTCTCATAACCATTTCGTCTTCAGGAACAGTGAAAAACAACATCCAGTCATTAATCTCAATCGGAACATAGGCTGAAATTCTCACAGAATCGCTCAACTCGTAAACTGTGGACCCCTCTGCTCCGCTTGCAAAGTCAGCAAACATCTCATCCATGCTTCTTCCTGAAATAACTACTGCATTTTTAAAGCCTTCTGTATCACTGTAAGTATCCATAGTGGTCATTAAAAGTTTTCCTGTGCTATCGACAATTACAGAATATCCAAGATTATTAGTGTAAGATAGCAAAATTGGCTCTAAATAATCAATCGCATAAAATGCAATAAGAACTCCGGAAAATTCACCTTCCACAACAATTTGCGTGGAAATTGCAAGAACATCATTTCCAGTATATTCACTTTCAAATATTGAAGAAGCATCTACTTCTCCAGAAAAAGCACTTAAAAAATATTCCTCACCTGCAACATTGGTATATTCGCCCGTCGACAAAATCGCCCTACCTTCTAAGTCAGATACGATAATACTGTCATAACCAAAAAGATTTTTCACCTGTGTGAGATAAGAGGTTAATTCTACTTCATTACTTTCGCCTAACTCAGCTAATGTACCAGAAATAGAAACCAGTGAGCGTATTTTATTTTGAAGTGCATCATTTATAGAAGTTTGCTGTTGAACTGTTGCGCTGTAAACAGTTTCTTCAATTGATTCATCTAGTTCATTACTCACTTGTGTGCTAACAAGATAAATTCCATATACAAACGTAAATACTATAACAATTAAACATAGCATTAACACAATTTTATTTTTTCTATTTTCCATATGAATTATCCATCCTTTAAAAAATAGTATTACTAATTTTGATATCATACTTGTACTAAATTGCCTCTAGATAACTATGTCTCATAAACAAACAATGCCCATGCAAATGTAAATAATTTGTACTACACACAATAAATCGAAGCAATAAAGTACCATTTATTTATTATATCACAAATAATAAATAAATGGTAACAAAAATGTGAATAATTTTATTTTCTCCCAATTAATTTTATCGCTTTGATAATGCTAGGCTTGTTTCCATACATTAACACTCCTACTCTGTATATCCTTGACGCTAACCAACCGATAAAAGCAGTTGATAAAACAAGAATAACAACCGAGATGATAATCTCGTATGAAGGAACTGTTCCCATAGCAATTCTAGTAAACATTGCCATTGGAGAAGTTAATGGTATAAAGGAGCAAATTTTTATCAACAAACTGTCTACATCACCACTTCCCAAAGATGTCATTGTTACAAAAAATGCTGCGATAAAGCACAACATGACCGGAGTGATTAAACTATTCATGTCTTCCATTTTAGATGCAATTGAGCCAACTGCTCCGAAAAGAAAAGCATAAATAAAAAATCCACAGAAAAAGAACAGCAACATATATAGTAAAATATCAAGTGGAATTGCAAAAATCGATTGAATAAAATACTGATCTCCCAAATACTCAAGGTTCATATTATAGAAAATTACAGCTGCACCCACCATAACAGAAAGCTGTAGCAAACCTGCAAGACCGGTTCCCAAAACTTTTCCAAAAATAAAATTATGCGGTTTGGCACTTGTGATTAAAACTTCCATTGCTCTGGATGTTTTTTCTGTTACAACGCTAGACGCTACCATGTTTCCATAGAAAAGCACTGCCATGTAAAGCAAGAAAATTAAGATATAGGTGTAACCAAAACTACTCGTCTGGTCAACTCCTGTGATTTCTACTTCCGCTTTTATTGACGAGTCAACAAATGCAGTAGCTTCCTCTTTTGTCATTCCTTGTGCTACAAGTGATTCTATTTTCAAGTACCTATCCATTATACTCTCGACTGTTCCAGAGAGATTATCAAAAATACCCGCATCTTTTAAAACAACGGTGAAATTTGTCACAGATGAATAGATAACGGCATTATTTATTTCACCCTCACTAACAGCAGTCCTTAACTCATCAGCTGAAAGTTCAAATTCAAAAACTTCATATCCATACATCATAAACACAGGCGAAATCTCCTCAATCATTTCATCTGCACCTTCAAAATCCGCATGAATAACAAGCTTTTCTATAGTAGGCTCGACATTTTCAGAAGAAACTTGCCCCGAAAAAATTTGCTCAACCATTGGCATAACTCTTGGAGCAAATAAAAGTAACGCTTGAACAAAAACAACTACCACAGTAAAAATAATAAAAGTTTTATTTTGGAGATACGACCTTAACTCAAACATGAAAATCTTTTTAAATTGATTCATTACTACCTACCCCCTTATATTCCGTCTTTTGTATATTCTACAAAAATGTCATTAAGCGATGGTTCATACACTTTAATCGCATCAATATCAAATCTACCGCAAATATCTTTCATCACTTCGCCTTTATCTTCAGGTCGCTTCATAGTTACAATTAAATCATCTTTTTCCTTATAATTTTCTAACTGTATTTTTCCAGAAATACTATCTATATCACTTGAAGTAACTACTAACTTATCACGGGGATAAGAGCGAATAATCCCTTTCAAAGGTCCATGAAGAGGTATCTGTCCGGAGTTAATAATTACAATATCATCACAAAATTCTTCGACATAGCTCATTTGATGGCTTGAAAAAATAACAATTTTACCATTGTCAATAAGTTCTCTAACTACTTCTTTTAGCAATATCGAGTTAACAGGGTCAAGTCCTGAAAAAGGTTCATCTAAAATTACTATATCAGGGTCGAATGCAACGGTTGAAATAAGCTGAATTTTTTGTTGATTTCCTTTTGATAAAGTGTCTAGCTTTTTGTCACGATATTCACTCATTCCTAGTTTTGCAAGCCAAGAATCTATAGAGACCATCGCTTTTTTTCTATTCATACCTTTAAGCTCACAAAAATAAACTAATTGCTCAAATATTTTCCTTTTTGGGTACAATCCTCTTTCTTCTGGCATGTATCCGATTGAAAGTTCTGTGTGATTCATCTTTCTCCCGTCAAGCAACACTTCGCCGCTGTCAGCAGGGAACACGTCCATAATAATTCTGATTGTAGTAGTTTTACCCGCACCATTTCTACCTAAAAGACCCAACGCTCTACCACTTTCAGCAGTGAAATTAATGTTTTTTAACACATGTTTTTCACCAAAACTTTTATTCAAATCCTTAATTTCAAGTTTCATTTGTCCTACCACCCTTTCGATTTTTGCTATAGTTAAAACCTGTTAAATAACACTTTACTCAGTACAATCGACTTTGATTATACAACATATCAACTAAATTTGCAAGAATTTTTTCGACAAAACCCACAAAAACAGCATAGCCATTATAAATCTCACACAGAATTATGTTTAATCTTACTTAATACCTGCTGAACAACTTGAAAATGGCTTTCTAACGCAAAAGAAAGCTGTTTTCAAGTTGTCGAAGTGCAAGGGTTTTCTTGACATTTTAATAAAATCCTTGCACATCAATATATTACACCTAATAAAAAATCATCACAACAACTTTCTATAATGTGTTGTCAAATCTATCTCGTTCACTAATTGTTTTCCCTCCAAATATCTTTGCAGATTATCATCAAAGATTTCACAAATTCCTTCGTCCACAAGGTTTTTGCCTCTTCCTCCAGAACAGTGAGGAGTTATCAATGAATTTTTAATCTTCCAAAGTCTATGATTTTCAGGCAAAGGTTCAGGATATGTGACATCAAGTGCAACACCTGACAATTTTCCACTTTCAAGCGCATCACACATTGCCTCTGTGTCAACAATAATTCCTCTTCCAACATTCATTAATACTGCTGAATTCTTCATCTTGCTTAGTCTTTCTCTATCAAAAAGATGTTTTGTTCCCGATGTCAACGGAGCAGATATCGCTACTAAATCAGCACGAGGCAACAGATTATCAAGCTCTTCTGATAAATAAAGTTCATCGCAATAATCAGGTCTTCTTAAATCGGTTCTTCTGACACCAATAACATACGCACCTAAAGATTTTACCAACTGTGCGTATGCGCCGCCAATTCCGCCCATTCCTACTACTAACACTACAGAATTTTTAATCAGCCTAATCTCGGGAACAGCCAAACCTCTTTGCCACAAAGCTTCATTCTGTGCGTCACGATGAAAAGGAAGATTGCGATATAGCGCCAAATGCATTGCCAACATATGCTCTGCTATTGAAGTGTTGTATGCACCGCTCGCAGAAGCAAATTTAATATTAACAATATTTTCCTGGTTAACAAACTTATCGACTCCTGAAGAAAAAAGCTGTACAAATTTGAGGTTTGGCAATTTCTTCATTACATCTGCGCCATAGTCACCGAATAATATCTCAGCTTTTTCAATATTTTCTTCACAT
>CAYJBU010000183.1:0-4916 GCA_964368155.1 uncultured Eubacteriales bacterium
CTCGATATATCCTTCTTTTTCTGCTAATTTCACTTTTAAATTACTTTCAGATTTTTGCGCTTGAACGACAGATTCTTCATCTTTTATTTGTATAACCCCATATTTTATTAATATTTTTCGAACATGAGGCTTTGCAAACAACGAACGCGATAGTCCAGTGACCTCAATAATGTCTTTAATTTTAATATCATAGCCTTGTGCTTTTAAATCAATAATTGCTTTTTCAATAGCGGAAACTGTTTTAATGCGTTCAGATGCTTGTTTATCCAACAAGCCTTGTGGCACTGCTTTATTCTCCATTTTATTTCACCATATCAAACCTTTCTAATATTTTTTCATACAATTCTACATTTTTATCAGCAGTGTTTTTAATCAATGGAAAACTGCTAAATTTCAGAGACTTTTCTTTCCACTCCGTAATTTGCTCTTTGTAGTAATCTATTTGCTCTTTATCTGGCACAAAATAGTTGCAACTCAAACAATTTAGCATATCACTTTTACAACCTGTAATATCACTACAGATTCCGCCTCTAACTTTATGAGCTCGAGGATTTTTCAGTAATCTTTTTTCAAGTTGTTCTTCCATGTTAAGAATTCTTCCAGCAAACAAAACATATTTATTTTCAGAATCAATTTCATCACCATGTAAATATCGTTGTTGTTTCACAATAGTTTCGGGATGCAAATTTAAATGATTGTATGAGTTGTAAATCATTGAATCACCATGATGGTCTGTAATTTCTTTTATTTGGGCAATCGTAAATCCACTTGCAAGCCTATCCGTAATTCCGTTGTGTCTAAATTGATGAGTGGTTACAGCGTATGGTTTTCCATTAGAATCTTTAACAGAATGAGCTTCGCAAATTCTTTTTAAATATGTGTTTACATAGGTTCTTGTAACAATAAAACACAATTTTGTGTGTCTTTGAAGCATTCCATCCACCTCGATCCTTTGACGATAGGTTAGTAATGCACCTTTTTGATCTTGTGGCATACATGATTGTAGCCCTTTAGACGCTTCTTGTTGTTGCTTGATTAAACTGATTAAATGCTTTGCAATACCTGTATTTTCTAAATGTATACTCCTTAATATCGGCTCTTGATGTCCACCGTTTTGTTTCCAAGTTGGGATAAATAGTACATAATTTCCATTGTATCTTTTCAAGCAATCTATTTTCATACTCACTACTTCACTTATACGGGAAGGAATTAGGCGAAGTATCCAATAGGCACAACGGAGATGAAGTGGTATTTTTTCATTTTTAAATATTACATCTAATTTATCGGCTATATCTTGTGGAATGTATTTTGCATCAAATTTCCTTTTCCTAATATATGGAGAGTTTACAAATGGATTTCTTAATGTTTCATTATCCCAACCATTCATGGTTTTGAAAAATATTTTAACTGATGACCAAACCCCTATTTTTGTACTTTCCGAAAGAATGCTAACTTCTAAATATTGATAAAATTCTGTTGCTGTATGTTCATTACAAGCCGATATTCCTTGATGATTTCCATGCTTCAACCAAAAATTAAAAAATCTGATAAGGTCACTGATATATGTTGTAACTGTAGCACAGGCTCTACCATTTATCAATGCTATTGCCGAAAAGCATTTCACCATATATCTGTACTTATTTGGAATTTTACCGAAATACAATGTTACTGAGCTTTTTTTCATTGCTGGAGAGCGAATAAATATATCACACACCCACTTATCAGCATCAAAACGAACATTATTGCCCAAACTCTCGACAAATTTTATATACTCTTTTTCCTTAGCTACTTGAAAATTCTCCAATACTTTTGCATTATTCATTAATTTCACCACCCTTCTTAATAGATGAAACTATACTTTGATAACCCATAAGAAGCTTATATTCTTGTTTATACTCTGCATATGCTTCGTAGTTTTGTATCTGAGATTTAATATATGAGTCAACCAATTTATCAAAGATGACCTTTTGTTGGTCAAGTAGCTCTTGCCAATATGACAGATATTTATGCCCTGTGCATAAGTTTTTGCAGTTTACACAGTTGTACATACTATTGCGATAATGGCATATTTCTCCGAGTGATTTTTGTAAACAAAAACCGAATTCCACTCGTCTGTACTCCAATCTAAAATCTGTGTAAAGGAGCTTGCGTTCTTCTTCACTGTACGATTCTAACTGTTCTGTTGATAGCAGAATATCAAATTTTTCTCTAAAAAACTTTGTGTTAAGTTCGGCAAGCTTCATTTTGCGTACTTCTGCATAGTACCTGTCAGCTGTGTCACTACACATATGACCAAGCCAATAAGCAAGCTCTGCTGTTGTAGCACCTTGTTCAATCAACCTAACTGCTAATGTTTTTCCAAATTGCTTCACTGTAAAGTGCCATAACTCTCCATCTTCATCGCATATGTTATGTTTGATGATAATACTCTTAATAGCTCTGATAAATGGTTGTGAATCCATTACCATATTTTCGCATCTTACAGCATCACTTAAAAATATTAAATTTGAGTTTCCCTTTTTTCTCTTTTGTGAAGTTTCTTCTATATATTCTGATATTTTGTCAGCAAGTTCTTTGGTAATCATTACTCTGTGATACTCACCGAGACCTACCGCTTTTCTTGAAGCCAATGTTTTGTGTTGTTTGAATTTTAATTGGCATACATTTTCATAGCGTGACTCTTCAATGCAATCTTCTTCTAAAAAATATAATTCTTTCAAACGAAGTCCAGTATTCATAAATATATCATAAATCAATTTGTGAATATGCGATAATTCAGAAGAATATTTATCAAGTTCATATACTATACTTTCAGGTATTGGTGGCGTAGATTTTGTATATCTACGCAAATTATGAAAAGTAAAATTGGAAAACGGATTGATGTGTGGCTTAGGTGAATAAATTTTATCATTTTTAAAATCATCCATAAGATATGAAACAACACAATTTAATCCATTGATTGATTTTGCAATAGTATATTCAGAAAGTTTTTCGCCATCTTCTTTTTTATATTTCTTTTCTAAAAACAAAAGCAATTCTCTTACATCGCCTTCTGTGACATCTGCAAAGTAGTGAATTTGCGGATTTATTTTTATTAAAACATTTAAAGCAAGCTTTATTGCACAGAATGAAGATATATTAACTTTCTTGGAATACCCAAATTTGTATTGGAAGTAGTGTTTTACTTCCGTCCTTAATGATGGTGATTCTATTTTACTGAAATCAATAAATTTAGCCCTTAAGCCACCTGCATGCATATCATACAGTTTCCATATATCATTTTTCACATCAGCTTGCAAATGATTTTCAAGCATAAATTTTTTATATTGTTTTGCTTGTTCATCATCAGAAACTTTCATTAATATTTGCACAAACTTTTCGTCGTAAAATCTAAATGGGTTTGGTTTTACCGAGTGAAATATTCTTTTAAACAGCATAGTATACGAAATCTGTAATCTTTCCTTTGTGATTTCATTGGCAACACCTTTTAGGTATTTTTCTAAAAGCACTGTATCTTCCAATAAATATTTGATTACCCGAAGATTCTTTTCTGGCTTTGATATTTCAGCTAAAGATTTCCTTTGATCCATTAAAGTTGTTATTTTTTCTTTAACCTCTAATGTTAAAGGCACATTATGTTTTTTAACCATTTGACTTTCTCCTTCTATGAAGTTTCCCCATAACCGTTTTAGCGATTATTTGATTGTTGTGATTCCTATAGCTGTCAATAGATGTAGGACTTCGCCAACCCATACTTTCTAAAATAGCAATATCGGTTATATTATCTTCTGGATAAAGTGCTTGATGTTCTAAAAATTCCATAGTTTTTGTACTACGACCATTGTGTGTTCTAATTTTATTTTCATCAAGACCAGCTCTTTTTGCACAACTTTTAAGAGTTCTCAAATAGTTGCGATATTTGAGTGGCTCACCCTGAGATTTCCCTTGGTTAAGGTTAATAAATAAATATTGACTTATCTTTTGACTTTGTATCTCTGCATCCGTTCTTTCGGTTTGAATATATCTATTTATGATTTTACATGTGTCTGTTGGTAAGGCAATAACTCTTAGTTCATTGCTTGTAGATGTAGCATTGTTTCTCCCTTTAGATCGTGTGGGTCTAACAGTCATCTCTATAGAATCGTAGCTATCAAGAGTTACACTTAAAACCTCATCTATTCTCATCCCTTCTAAAGTGAGCCTAAAAACAGATTCATCTCTTAGTGTTAAAAAATTTTCACATAGCACTTGTTTTGTTTGCTCATCATACCATTTTGTGTACTCTTTACTTGGCTTTAACATAGACGCATAACTGTCTACAATATATTTATATTCATATGAATATATTTGCCCATAAAAATATGATTTGTTAGCACTTAAATTCTTGGTTTTAAATACCATATCCGTTGTTACAACTTCATCTAACCAAGTGTAAAATTTAGTTATGACAGTTACATATTTGTTTAGTGTAGAAGTGCTTACACTTGATTGTAACGATAAGATTTTGTTATTCTTTAAATCACCAAATACCAATGAATGTAAAAATCTCTGTACATCTTTATTTGTAGCCTTTTCATAGCTTGTACCTTTACTATCAAGCCAGTTTAAAAATACTACTAATTTTTTAGCATATTCTCGCCCTGTTGTTGATTTTCGAATCCCTTTAGTTTCTAACCATTGATTCACACGAAAAAGAGGTATATGGTTTTTTACTATCATATACCTCTCAAACTCTGTGCCATCGTAACGTTTAAAGCGAAATTTAACAGCACGATAAACTTCATTTTTTGTTTGCATTTTGCTAAACCTCCTATTATTTATTTTCATTTTAATTATATCAAATAGGGGTATTGCAATTATAGTTATTTATCTTCTTTATCGTGTGAATTGTTATCGTGTCTATCTTGTACAGAAAA
>CAYJBU010000184.1:0-4910 GCA_964368155.1 uncultured Eubacteriales bacterium
CGCCAAGATTGTCAAGTGTTTAATTGGTGGAGCAATATAATCTATGTTGACTTTTGATATCAATGTGGATATAATAAATATTATCTATATCTATGGTAAAAAATACTATATATTTATATTGAAGGGAATTACTATGTCGATTAATAAAATAAAAAAAGTCCTACCTTTTTTTGTGATTGGACTTATTTTAATAGGCGTTTATTTTTTTGTTACCCAAAACAAAAATTCATCAGAACCAATAGAAAGAGAAGAGACCACTTACGCAGTTGAGGCTTTTGAGGCATCGCCAAGAAATGTAGAAAGCTCGCTTGAATATACTGCGCTCATCCAACCGAGTGAAACTGAACAAGTTATGTTTTCGACTATTGGAACGATAGAAACAATCCATGTAAAAGAAGGCGACTCGGTCACTGTAGGACAAGTTCTTGTTTCTCTTGAAGATGAAACTGCAAAAAACCAAGAAACCTCTGCATATGAAGAAATGCAATCGGCTCAAAGCAATGTGAATTCTACTAAATCTGAATATGATTCGGCAAGAAATGAATATAACGCTCATTTAGAAAATGTGGGAAATGACGCAGATATCATTCAAGCAAAATCAAATTGGGAAGAAGCAGTTATTGAAAGAGATAAAATTCAATCCGAACTTGATGTTATTAATGAAAATCTTAAACCTTATACTGACGCTGTTGATGTCGCCCAAGCAGAATTAACAGAGGCTACCGAAGAATATTACGCGGCTCTTGAAGCTTTGGGTGAAGACACTGAAAACGAGGAAAAAATTGAAGCAGAAAAACTTGCACGTGAAAATTATGATGCAAAAAGCGAAGCCTTAGCTCAAGCAACAGAGAAATCATTTCAAGAAGCAGTTAGTGCTGGAAAATATGAAAAAGAATCAGAGCTTTCTTCTGCTGAAACTCAAGTAGTCACAACAAGAGCAATATACGAGAGCCTTAACACCGAATATGATGTTCGCACTCAAACGCTTTCTTCAAGAGTTGACACAACAAAATTTGCTTACGAGAGTTCTGTTTCTATTTACGAGAGCAGGCAATCAAGTTACGAAACAGCCAAAGATTATGTCGAAAGTTTAACTTACACCGCAAAAACTGACGGAACAGTAATCATGGTAGTGGGAAGTGAGGGCGCAGTAGCAACGCCTCTCGCACCGGTTTTAGTCATAGGGTCACTCGACACTGTTGCACAATTCGGTTTATCTGCAGAAGATGTCGGTAAGGTTAATGTAGGAAATTCTGCAACCATCAAGATAAAAGACGAATTGTATTCAGGCGAGATTAAAAATATCTCTGTTATTCCTGATGAAGTTTCACGCACATATTTAACAAATGTGTTGATTAAAATGACTCCTGATGAGTTACTCTTAGGAGAATTAGTTTCAGTTAAAATATCTGTTGGAGAGATGGAGGGCATGTGGTTACCACTGAATATTATTTTGAATGATGGTCAGGATTATGTTTTCACCGTTGAAAACGACCGAGCAGTTCGGACAAACATCGAAATTTTAGATGTAAATAATGATGAAGTATTAGTTGAAGGAATTGTAAATGGACAGTTAATCATATCCAAAGGAATGAAATCCTTAAAAAGTGGATATTTAATTTCGGTGGTGGAATAACATGATATGGAAAAAATTAACTAAAGCGCTTCTCAACAACAGAATGATAGTAATCATTTTTGCAGTCACAATTATGATAGCTGGATTTATCAGCTATTACCTCATACCTAAGCAAGAAAATCCTAACACTGCCGTCGCAGCAGCCATAATTACAACTGTTTATCCAGGGGCTAGCCCTCAAGAAGTTGAGCAAAACGTAACAAATGTTATTGAAGACAAACTTATGTCAATTAACAATTTAGATTCCTACACTAGCATGAGCATGAACAGCGCTAGTGTCATAGTTTTGATGTATGATTTTGATGTTTCAATTGGTGAAGTAGAAGATGATTTAAGGCGTGATATTTCAGATATTCAGTCATCACTACCTGACATGGTAACCCCCAGTGTTGTTAATACAAATGTAGTTAGCGAAAATCAGTTTATAATCAGCCTTTCTGGAGAGAATTACACCGACACCGACCTCGAAGAGTATGCCAAAAACACTCAAAGTATTTTACAAGAAGTAAAAGGAATTGAAAGTGTTAATATTGATGGAATTAAGCCTAAACAGGTTGTTATTGAAACTAATTCCGAAAAAATGCGCAGCTATGGAATAAGTATTGAAAATATAATTCAACTTATGCAAGCTCAAAATCTCTCCATTCCTTCTGGCAGTATTGACTACGAAAGTGGAACTGTAAACGTTATCACACCAGCAGTTTTTGAATCATTGAGAGATATAGAAAACACGGTTATCTCTGGCTCGGACAGTTCTTTAAGTTTTGTAAGATTAAAGGATATCGCCGATGTATATATCGAAGATGTCGAGGAATTCTCGTATTCTCAAGACGGTGTCCCCTGTATTCTGATTACAGGAACAATTCAAGAGGGTGAAAACGCTGTAAATGTAGGAGAAGATTTGAGAAACGCTATCGACGAAGCTAAAAATCTTATGCCTCCTGACTTAAATTTCTATGAAGTAATGTATGCTCCTGCAGACATTGAGCAATCAATCAATGATTTTATCATGAATTTACTTCAAAGCATCTTACTGATTGTTATCGTTGTTATGATTGGAGTTCATCTCAGAAACGGATTAATCGTTTCAATTGCTTTACCACTTAGTATATTGATTACTTTTATCGTTATGATGGTTATCGGGGTAGAATTCCACTTCATATCCATTGCTGCGTTAATCGTGTCTCTTGGAATTCTTGTTGATAATGCAATTGTTATTAGTGAAGCCATTCAGCAACATTTAAACGAAGGTAAAGATAAAAATCACGCAATTATAAGCGGTGTAAAAGAAACAGCTGTCCCTGTTTTCACTTCAACTCTCACCACTGTTGTTACTTTTGGAATAATATATTTTGTTCCTGGTCCTGTCGGACAAATTGCAGGTGAAATCCCAACTGTTGTTATAACTGCTTTAGTGGCGAGTTATATTGTTGCAATGTGTGTTATTCCAGTACTTGCTTCATTTTTCTTTCACCCTGAAAGTAAAAAACAAAAAGAAAAGAAAAATTATCTTAAAGATTTCTTTAATAAAATGCTAACAGTTGCTTTGAAGCATAAGGTTCTCACAGTTCTTAGTTCATTCCTAACACTTGGAATTGCTGCTGTTTTAGCTTTGCAACTAGGAATTCAGTTTTTCCCTGTTTCAGACAAACCAATACTATACGTAAATTTTGAAGCAGAAACAATGTCTTTAGATTCATCTGAAGATATCAGCGAACAAATCAATGACGTATTAGATTCAAATCCATTGATTGAAAACTACACCTACGCGATTGGAAAAGGACTGCCAAGTTTTTTCCTCACAGTCCCTACCTTGAATCAAGCACCAAATGTAGGACAGTATATGATTAACCTAAATCCTGAGTTAATGGATGAGTATGGAGGACCCGAAGAGTGTGCAAGGCTTCTTCAAAACGAGCTAGACACAAATATCATCGGTGCACAAAATACAGTGCGTTGTCTTGAATATTCTATGCCTACTGAAGCCAAAATCACACTTTCTGTGTTAGGCGATGATATGGATAAAATTCTAAATGTATCAGATCAAATAGTAGCTGCATTAAAAGAAATCGAAGGAACAGACTTTGTGAGAAGCACAAACATCGCTCCACAATATGATTATAATGTTGTATTAGACAGCGACGTTCTAGCGTCATATGGATTATTGAAATATGACGTAGTAAAGCAAATCAACAGTTCACTTATGGGTGTAAACGCCGGTGTATATCTTGGAGGAAATTCAGGTACTGATATTATTGTTAGGTCAGATGTAAAAAGTTTGGACGAGCTCGAAAATCTACAAATTGTCGGAAGTGTAACCCCAACCAAAGTTCTTCTTGGGCAAATAGCAGAAATACAATTAAATAGTTCCGTTCCATTAATCGAACACTATAACGGGAAAAAATATGTTAATGTGCTAAGTGATATTTTACCTGGCTTCAGCTCTATCTCTATTGAATCCGAACTGTATAGTGATTATCTCGACCAGATAGATTTAGACGGGGTTGAAATCATTGGCAACGGTGAAGTTAGCAACATGATGGACTTACTACTCTCTTTGGGCTCAACCTCAATTGTAGCAGTGTTTGTAATTTATATGATTTTAGTTTTCCAATTCAAAGATTTAAAAAAACCATTGATTGTTTTATCAAGCATACCATTGAGTTTTATTGGATGTGGTTTTGGACTTTGGATTTTCAAAATGGACATTCAAGCGATGGCTTTGCTAGGACTTGTTAGCCTCTTCGGAATTGTGGTCAACAATAGTATATTATTAATCGAAGTCATGAATTCCGAGTTTCAAGAAGGCTGTTCAGTTGAGGAAGCTTGCCACAGGGCAGTCGACAGACGTTTTAGGCCTATAATGCTTTCTACTGTAACTACTTGTATTGGGTTAGTACCTTTGATACTATCAGGCGACCCAATGACTGCACCAATGGCATCTGTACTACTATTCGGATTATTATTCTCAACCATTTTAACAATGGTTGTAGTTCCAACAATTTACGCACTTCAAAATAAGAAGAAAGCAATTATTACTCCTATGGAATAAATATAATTTACTGAATAATTAGTTATATTATAAAAATTCGAACAAATTCTACAACAATACTTTTTGGACAGGCCTCCATGCCTGTCCAAAAAACAACAATTCCATACCTGTTTTTCGGGAAGGCATGCACTACCCTAATTTTTGTTCAGCAACTTTTTTTTGCTGTTTTTACCAAAATACAACAGCCTCCTACTTTTATTTAATGCCTGCTGAACAACTTGA
>CAYJBU010000185.1:0-4880 GCA_964368155.1 uncultured Eubacteriales bacterium
TTACAACAAACGCTTTGCGTTTGTTCTGAATAACTTGTTATTCAGTAGGCTTTAAATTATATATAAAAATTAGTCATGATTTCAAAAAAATCAAATGTTTTAGTTATGTATTGATATTTAATGAATAAGGAGAATGATGAATGAATATCAATAAAAATATTATGAGTAGCCCTAACGATGTTGGATGCTACTCGAACATTAATCGAAAAAGTCTTTGGAGAAGGATTACCAAGAACTACGATTTGTATATTTTATTCATTCCCACTCTTGTTCTGCTGATTACATTTTCATATGTCCCTATGTATGGAGTTCTTTTGACGTTCAAACAGTATAGTATATGTCCCTTCAAGGAGTTATGGGGAGTCCGTGGGTTGGACTTGATTGCACACATTCGTCATTATGAATATGTGCATAACTACGTAAATTTGTAAATGGTATTGACTTTTTTTAATAATAATGGTACGATTTAAGTGAAAACATATCTAAAACATTATGTTGAAAGGAATTTGCTATAATTATGAAAATAGAAGAGACGAAAAGACACTTAGCATATGTGGTTGTGTTTAATAAAATCAAAGAAGAAATTGAGAGTGGTCAATATACAGTAGGGTCACTTCTTCCCCCTGAGCCAGAACTAGAAAAATTGCATTTTGTAAGTAGGACAACAATAAGGAAAGCAGTTGAATTGCTGGCAAAAGAGGGATACGTTAAGGTGAAACAGGGCTATGGCACTGAAATCTTAGAGCATAAAACTTCACAAAATCTAAACTCCATTACTTCTGTTTCGCAAACACTTAGGAATAAAGGGTACAAAGTGGGTGTTAAAAATATTCACATGAGCGTTATTAATATTGAATCTTCTACTGTGTGTGAAGCGCTTGGTATTCAAAAAGGAACAAAAGTAGTCGAGATTAGTAGAATTCAGACGGCTGACGGGGCACCTGTTTCTATAGTGAAAAATTACATTCCTTATGATTTAGTAAGTGGAATAGAAAACACGGGAGAAAAGATTGCGTCTTTGTACGAATTTTTAGATAAAAATTTTGGAATTTCAATAAACGCGTCGCATGATAAGATCGGTGCATGCAATGCAAATTTTGAAGAGTCCATATTGCTTGAAACAAGCCCGGGAGTAGCTCTGATAACAATAGATAGAACTTGCTATAGCAATGGGAGAGCAGTAGAGTTTGATTATGTTAAAATACTTGCTAGTAAATACGAGTTTGAAGTAAAAATAAATATGTAATGAAAGAAGGATATTAAGTGAATCTATATGAATTACCAAGACTTATTGATATAAGTGCGGTTAGAACTGACGTTAACATCGAGGAGATAAATAAAACTATTGAGATTGCAAAAAAACACAGATTTATATGCGTTTTTGCAATGCCTTGTTTTACTGATTACTTGGTTAAGCAGTTGGAAAATGATAATGACATCATGGTGGGAGGCGTCATAGGCTTTCCGTCGGGAGCCGATACAACAAGCATTAAAATTGCTACAGCAAAGGAAATGATGAGTTTGGGAGTAGACGAACTCGACATGGTAATTAATGTTGGAGCACTTAGAAGTGGAAAATACGATAAGGTGTTAAACGACATTAAAGCAGTGGTAGATACTGCAAATGGACTTCCTGTGAAAAGCATACTTGAAATTGCTTATCTAACAGATGATGAGATTAAAAGAGGTGCAGAATTGGCAGTGCAAGCAGGGGTTACATTTGTGAAAACTGGAACAGGCTGGGCAAATAAACCGACAACTGTTGAGACAATTAAGCTGATAAAATCAGTAGTAGGCGACAGCGCTTTAATCAAGGCAGCAGGTGGAGTTAGAACGCTTGACACAGTGCTTGAAATGATAGAAGCGGGCTGTTCAAGATTTGGCATAGGGCTTTCGTCAATAAACAACATAATGAAAGAAATAAGCGACAGAGCAGGAATTAGCTTTGAAAATATAGAAGTAAATATCAACGATAATTATTAATGAGGTGACGTGATGAAGTATATTATTGCGTACGATTTGGGAACAGGTGGGACAAAAGCAAGCTTGTTTAACGAAAATGGTGAATCAGTAGCATCTTCTTTTGAAAGCTGTGATACTTTTTTTCCTGATAGTGGCTATCACGAGCAAAACCCTGAGCATTGGTGGGAAAACGTGAAGATTTCGACAAAGAAAATGCTTGAAAAAAGTGGAGTTTGCCCTGAAGATATTCTATCACTTGCAGTATCAGGTCACAGCTTGGGTGTAGTTCCCATAGGGAAAAATGGGCAACTTTTGCATAATTCAGTGCCGATTTGGAGCGATTCGAGAGCAGTTTCACAAGCTGAAGAATTTTTCAATTTGACTGATGAAGAACAATGGTATTTGGACACAGGAAACGGATTTCCTCCTGCGCTGTATAGTATATTTAAAATAATGTGGTATAAAGATAATATGCCGTTGGTATATAGTGATACGGATAAATTTATAGGTACAAAAGACTACATAAACTATAAAATGACGGGAGTTTTGTGCACTGATAGAAGTTATGCGTCAGGGAGCGGAGTGTACTCGCTAAAAAATGAAAAATACAGTGATGAATATATAAAGTGCAGTGGAATTGAAAAGTCGAAACTGCCCGAGATTTTGCCTAGTGTTCATGTTATTGGCGAGATTTTGCCTGAAATAGCAGAAGAATTGGGACTTAGTGCAAAAACTAAAGTGTGCGCCGGTGGAGTGGACAATGCATGCATGGCGTTGGGTGCGGCGTGTATTAATGAAGGTGATGTATATACTAGTTTAGGTACTTCTGCATGGATTGCAGTCACAGGTTCAAAACCAGTAGTAAATTCAGAAAACAGGACATATGTTTTTGCGCATTGTCTGCCCGGTTTATATGTTTCTGCAATGGCAATTTTTGCTGCTGGAAACAGTTTTAGATGGGTTAGGAACAATCTTTGTGGGGACTTGATAAAAGACGAGGAAAATGGTGGAGAAAACAGTTACAAAGTCATGGACAAAATGGCAGAGTCTAGTCCTGTCGGGGCTAATAAATTGATTTTTAATCCCTCGCTTGCAGGTGGTAGTGGTTTGGATAAAAGCGAAAATGCGAGAGGTTGTTTTACTGGTCTTGATTTAAGACACACAAAAGCAGATATAATAAGGGCGACACTTGAAGGTGTTTGCATGAACTTAAAACTTCTGCTGGAGGAGTTGTCAAACTACATTGAAATGAACGATAATATGCTTATTGTAGGAGGCGGTGGAAAAAGTCAGTTTTGGAGACAACTTTTCGCGGATATATATGAAAAAAATATCATTGAAACTAATATTGGCGAAGACGCTGGTAGCTTAGGCGCTGCGGCTGTAGCTGCTGTTGGAGTTGGACTTTGGAGCGAATTTGACATGATAAAAAAAGCTCATACCAGTACAAAAACTATATTACCAAGAGAAGAGGAGAGAGTAAAATACAAAAAAATCCTCCCACTGTTTTCAAAAATTGCAGATATACAGTCTGACATTGGTGATGATTTAAACAAATTGAAATTAGATTAATATAAAGTAGCTAGAAAGTTTGAAAATAAATTTTCAAACAGCAAGTTTTGTGCTTTCAAATTTCACGATTTGAATTTTGCTTACGCAAAATCGCTCAAAACATTGCAACTAATAAAAAAAGGATGGTCATAACTATGAATAATTTTGAATTATATAACCCTGTTAAAGTGATTTTTGGAGAAGGCGAAGTTTCTTTCTCACAAGATGGAACTCTAGCGAGTATCCCAGCAATCACAAGAGAAGAAGCTTACGAGATATATAGATTAGCGTTGTAAAAGGAAAATAAGATGACTGGAAGAATATTTGATATCCAAAGATTTTCTGTGCATGATGGGCCGGGAATTAGAACCACCGTTTTTATGAAAGGTTGCCCGTTGAGTTGTAAATGGTGCCATAATCCTGAAGGTTTATTGGAAGATTTTCAAGTGAAATATGTAAAAAATGAGTGCATTGGATGCGCTCGCTGTGGAAACAGAACTCTGGAAGAAGTGAAAAATTGTCCGTCAGGTGCTTTATCAATATGCGGAAGAGATATTGAAGCAGAAGAACTTTTGGTAGAAGTATTAAAAGACAAAGCTTTTTATTCACAGGGAGGCGGAGTAACTTTTTCAGGAGGAGAGTGCTTAGTCCAATCTGATTTCGTCGCTCATATGTTGAAACTTTGCAAAGAAAACGGATTGAATACTACGGTGGACACAAGTGGTTATGTAGACTTTAAATGCATTGAAAAAACACTACCCTATTGTGATTTATATTTGTACGACATAAAATCTGTGGATTCAAAAGTTCATATGGAGTTTACAGAAGTCGGGAATGAACTCATATTGGAAAATTTAAAAAAGTTGACCTCAAAAACCGATAATGTTTGGATAAGAGTTCCGATTATCCCAGATGTAAACGACAATGAAGAAGAGATGCACGCCATAGCAAATTTAGTAAAATCTTTGGGGAAAAACTTTCCTGTAACACTTATTCCGTATCATGGTCTGGGGAAAGCAAAGTATGAAACACTTGGGCTTGTTTGTCCGTACGACACTGATAAAAAAATTACGAAGGAGAAAATTAAGAAATTTTCTGACATTTTTACATCATATAATATTAATTTGAATGGAGGGTGACCATGACTGAAAGAACAAAATTTTTAAGAGAAGAAACTGTTAGCAACAGAAATAAATGTATGCGAACTCCTATGCCAAAAGATTGGACAGTTGCGAATGAACCATTCAGTTTGCCTGAGAGAAAAGCTTTAGGTCTAAAAAAAATACTTGACAATATGCCTATTTTTATTGGAGAAAAAGAATTGATTGTGGGCACGAAAACTTTCCTTGCACCTCTTGAAGGGAACG
>CAYJBU010000186.1:0-1255 GCA_964368155.1 uncultured Eubacteriales bacterium
ACACGACATGGGTCTTGTTAAAAACATCGGTATGTCAAGCATGACAATTCCAAAACTTGAAGCTGTTTTACCACTTTGCAGAATTAAACCAGCTGCTATCGAAATGGAACTTCACCCATCATTCCAACAAGAAGAGCTTTTCAAATACATCACAGGCAAAGGCATAGTTGCTATCGGTTTCTGCCCAATCGGAAGCCCAACAAGACCTGACAGAGACAAAACAGCTGATGACGTTGTTGACATTCAAATGCCTGAAGTTGTAGAAGTTGCAAAAGCACATAATGTTCACCCAGCAGTTATCTGCTTAAAATGGCAAGTTCAAAGAGGCTCAGTTCCAATTCCTTTCTCGGTTTACGAAGCAGAATATTTGAGCAATTTGAAATGCACAACCGAAGATCCACTCACTGACGAAGAAATGGCTTCTCTTGCAAAAGCAGATAAAAATTGCCGTTTAATCAAAGGTCAAGTTTTCCTATGGGAAGGCGCAAATGACTGGCAAGATCTTTGGGATATAGACGGAACAATTACGAAGTAAATTCGAGTTTAGAGTTCAGCGGTAGTAGTGCAAAACAAAACAACCTCTGAACTTATATATAAGCTACAAAGAAAGGTTGAAATAAAATGCTTAAAAATATTCCTTCAATTTTAACCCCAGACCTGCTTAAAATAATGATGGAAATGGGTCATGGCGATGAAATTGTTATTGCAGACGGAAACTTCCCTGCTTTTGCTTATCCTGATAAGGTTGTTCGTTTAGACGGACATGGAATTCCTGAAATCATGGAAGCTATGCTAAATTACTTACCACTAGATGAATATGTTGAAAATCCAACTGTATTCATGGAAGTGTTGCCAAACGATCCTTATGTTCCAGAGATTTGGGATGTATACAGACAAATCGGTAACAAATACGAGGAAAAAGGTCTAAGAGAAATCGGGATAAATAAATATGATTTCTATGACAGAGCAAAAAAAGCTTACGCTGTTATCACAACTAGCGAAGGCGCATTGTATGCTAATGTCATCCTAAAAAAAGGCGTTGTTAAATAAATTATGATATTGTAACCTAAAGCAATAAACATAAGAAAAAATTTTGACTACTGAATGCACATTTTGTTTGACAAGCTTAAATGAACTTAAGCTTTGCTAAATTCTGTGATATAGTCAAATCAAAGTGCTGTTCAAATTAATAGTATTACGAGGTACAGATCTGTGTCCGTAATACTATTTTTTTTGCGTAATCAGAAACATAAAT
>CAYJBU010000186.1:1265-4830 GCA_964368155.1 uncultured Eubacteriales bacterium
TGCTATACTTTAATAAACTGATATCAGTTTGCTTTTTCGATTTTTTGTTAAGTGAGAATTTATTAATGGATTATATATTTGAATGCAAAAGTATAAATAAAAGTCTAGGCAAGAAGCCGTTTCTAAAAGATATTTCCTTTAATGTTGCAAAAGGTGAGCACCTTGCTGTTTTGGGTGATAATGGTTCTGGTAAATCAACATTGCTCTCAATTCTTGCAGGAATGTCCAGAAGTAACGGTGGAGAAATTCTTTTTGAGGGAGAGCAAATTGACCGAGAATTGAGAAAATCTATAGGCTATGTTCCACAAGAACCTATTTTTATAGATTACTTAACCGTTCGAGATAATTTAAACTTATGGTCAGGCATTTACAACATCGATAATCCTTTGGAGATAATTCCAACTTTCCTTAAAATTGAACCTATGCTTAAAAAGAAAATCATTCATCTATCAGGAGGAATGAAAAAAAGACTTAGCATTGCAATCGCTTTGCTAAACAGTCCCAAATTGTTAATTCTCGATGAAGCTTTTGCTGCACTAGACTCAAAAACTGTTGAATTTTTGATAAATTATTTAAAGAAGTCTGACATCACAGTAATTTATTCAAGTCACAATATCTTTGACATTGTTGAGCTGTGTGATAAATTAATCGTCCTCAAAGAAGGGGTTATAAACTTCAACTTTGACGGTGGTATAAGCTTTGACGACAATATAAAATTTTTGTACTCAAAATTCTAATAACTTTTAGTAAATAAATTAAGTAGAAATTATTGAGCTTTTATGAAAGGATGGACATTCACATGAAATGTACTAAGTGCGGATGCGAAAACGAAAACGGAGTTAAATTTTGCGGAGTATGCGGACAAATGCAAGAGCAACCTGTTAATACACAGCAAAATACTCAAGAGCAAGCAAACCCATACCAACAACAGGCAAATCAGCAACAAAACCCATATCAACAACAGGCAAATCAACAACAAAACCCATATCAACAACAGGCAAATCAGCAGCCAAACTCTTTCCAACAAGAATATTCTAACCAACAACAATATACCTATCAAGCACAAGGAATTAACACTTCTGCAATCTCACCCGCTCCTAAAAAGAGCATTATGCCAATAGTGTTGATTTCTTCTGCAGTTTTAGTAATAGCTGCAGCAGTTATTGTGTACGTTATGTTTTTCATGCCAAAAAGCACACAAGAATCACCTATTTCAAATGCATATAACAACTTATCACAATCCATGCAAATCGAATTTGATGAACTCGTAGAAGAGGTCCCACTATTTTCTTATTTCAGCGACTTCGATACAGCAGATTCACAATTCGATATAAAGGTGTATGGCCCGGGAATCGATTATTTTTTACCAAACGGTATTGATTTGACAGTACAATCTAGCATTAAAGACCAACAGTTTAAACTGATGTATTCTATGCTTGGCGATTCAATAGCACTTTTAATGTCTAATGACCACATTACACTAGAGTCAGATGGATTGCTTGAAGGCGCATATGGTATTTCACTTGACACTTTCTATGAAGACTTCCAAAACTCATACTATTCTGCACTATCAGGCATGGAGGTTCCTGACTTATCTGATTTAAGTATAGACCCTGTCGCTTTGCAAGAGAGTTTTAATGAATATACAGAAACTTTGTTAAACGGTTTCTTTGACAACATCGAATACACTGACCCTACGAAAGAAGATATCACCATTAACGGAAGCACTATAAATGCTGATAAATATGTTGTTTCAATAAGTGATGAAATAATCGTTGAAATATTGTCAGGATTAATTGAAGACGTTTTTGCAGACCCATCATTGGATATATATTTTTCTTCAGCACTATTAGAATCTGGTTATACTAAAGATGAAATGAAAGAAGAATTATTATCTTCACTTGAAGAAGAACTTTCTTTTGAAGAATTAGGCGTTGAAATTCATGTATTCATCTACAATGATAGACTAGTGCGCGCTTCTGTTGCAGACGAAAACAATGCAGTTCACATGAACTTCAACCCAAACGGAAGCATCTTTGAACACATTTCAATTACTTCAGAACTTGAAGGATATCCTGAAACCACATTAATGACATTTAGTATGAAAATGGATAATGGGGTCTTCTCAATGTCATTGCAAGAGAGTAGTTCTGACATCTCTATTACATACGATACAAAAGGAACAGAGAATAATCTATCTTATTCGATAATATCTTTTGGATATGAAGCAGCTGCGGGTACGATGACTCTTACTCAACCATCTGACGATAAATTATTCATGAGTTTTAGTATCGAAGATTCATATTATGTTGACATTGAATGTGAAAAAAATAATTTACCATCCGGCTGGTTTGACCAATCGACAGATTACACTAATTTATTAGATGCAGGAATTGAAGAGTTATACGAATTATTAGCTATTTTCGGACTCGCATAATTTATTATGAGATTTTTTAAGCAATCATTAATTGTATCTTTAAAGGTCATCAAATCAAAGATTATTCTTTTAAGTGTTATCATCATAGCTACTGTGGCGGTTTCTCAAATCGCAGTAATTTTTCTTAGTGATTTGTTTTCCTCCGGAGCATATAAACTTGATATCGCACTTGTTAATTTAGATAACGGCCAAAATATGCAAGCGTTACTTGATGTAGCGCTTGCAAACGATTTAATAGAGGATGATTTTAACGTCACTGTTTATTCTAGTGTTGAAGAAGCAATGAGTTTAAATCCTCCTCCTGTTGCTATTGGCATTTTTCCGGATAAAATGCTTGATAGTGTAATAAATGGGCAAAATTTGTCACCCACTTTAATTATTAACAACAACGACCCATTAATTTCTACTATTGTCGAAAACTTTGCAGACAGTTGGAGTGAAGTTTTGAAAAATTCCCAAACAGGAGTATATTCTGTGCTTGATTTTGGTCGCCCTCTGGGATACGATAACACGGCATTTATTTTAGATATCAATTTCGACTACATCACCTATATCGTAGACAGCGAAGAGATATTTTTTGATGGAACTCTTCCCTATTCAAACACAATTTCGTTGACACAGCATTATGTTTTGTCGTTTGTAGTTTTTCTATTGTTTTTGGGTTCTATTATTTTTTTTGATGACATCAACTTCCAAAAAAACAAGAAATTTTTGAAACACATCTATTCAGCAAAGGCAAATTTTCAAATTTTCTATTTTACAAAATTGATGGTTTTGTTCGCATTATTCTTTTGCATTTTTGCATTTATCTCATTTTTTTTTGGAGCATATTTTTCTCTTTATTACATAATCTCATTGTTAAACGCTTCACTTTTCTTCGTTCTTCTTCAATGTGTTATATTTAATTTCTCCTCGAATTTTGTCGCAGTCGCTGGAATAAGTTTCACATTGCAATCAGCATTTTTAGTTCTTGCTGGTGGAGTAATCCCAACTGTTTTAATGCCAAACTTTTTCTTAGTGCTACAGAATATCTCTCCTATCTATCATTTAAGAAATATCTTTTCTGCTGGGCTAACCAATTTCCCAGACTCGATTTCTTCAAACATAATCCTTCTGCTTATAAACATT
>CAYJBU010000187.1:0-4750 GCA_964368155.1 uncultured Eubacteriales bacterium
TGCCATGACTGCCATGTGAATGGCAACCGCAGCCATGATGTTCGTGATTGTGTGAATGCGATCCACAGCAGTGTGAGTGATTATGTTCTGACATAAATTTTCCTGCTTTCTAATTCTCTATTGTTTTTTTATTAATGAATGACCAGACAAAGGATAAAACTATTTGTCCAGCTTGTACTGCGTTCATCATTCTATAACTAACACTCAAATATATAATTATAAAATTCTTAACCTACTTTTTGTTTCGCTGGGCAATTCTTGGAAATAGGCGCGATATGTATCAGAAAATGCACTTGCTTTTTTGTAACCCACCCTATACGCTACCTCTGCTATGCTCATGCTTTTTTGTTTGAGCAATGAATTGGCAACATTCATACGGCTCTTTAAAATATAATCCGATGCAGTGCATTTTGCAACCGATTTAAACACAGATTTAAACTTAGTGGAGCTCATGTGTGCCATCTCTGCAAGCTGTGACACCCTAAGTGGTATGCAGATATTGTTATCTATAAAAGCCAATATTTCTCTTATAATTATTAAGTCGTCTTCGGTTACACCCGTGGGTTTTTCCATTTCATATCTGTACAGATGAGATAACATTTCCAGTACTTTACCCTCATAAAAAAGCTTTGAAGAAATCCCTGTTCCACGATAGTTTTGTATGTCGCTAAATATATTTTTTGGAACTGAAGCATAACTGCTAAATGCAACAGACAATTTATTTTCACTTTTATATTTCTCGTTAAGCTCGTCTAAATAATCAGGCAACAGAACTATCGACATTCCTTTAATTCGCCGATTACCCACATAATCAATTCCGTAACTATCATTCTTTGAAAGCTCAGCCTTAATATTTGTGGGCTTCACCTTGCTTTGCCCAGTAATATTGATACCACTCTCCGAGTCAAATCGCCCTATAACTTTCATTTCAGTGTTATGGGAAAAAGATAACGACAGATTGGCATTGAGGGTTAAATCCATCTCAGATATTAAAAAAAGCCCATTTTGATCGTATTCCCAAAAGCTACCAGTGCCTATTTCACTATCGAGCGAAAATTGTCGCCCCTCTCTGTACTTTGGCGCGCACGGAACAAAGCCCATATTATGAAGCTCTTTTTCAAATAAATTTTCAAATAGATTTACCATACACATCTCCCGTACATATAGCAGATACCTAAATCGGACATTTTATATATATATTTCACCCTTATCAGACATTTTGATATTTCGCATATTGTATTTACTATATATATAGTTTAAAATGATAAAAGTTAGCTAAAACTAACCTAATCTTCATTTTATTATAAAAATTCAAAAAAGTCAAGTGTAAGGAGAAATAAAAAATGAATAATAAACTTAAAACAAAAGATTTAATCTACGCTGGTGCATTTTGCGCACTCTATCTTGTATTCGCATTCGTCATCTCTTCGGTGCTCGGGATGATACCACTGCTGTACCTCTGTGCTCCGATATTTATTGGGCTTTTCGCTGCACCAATCTTCAGCCTCTATATGGCTAAAGTTCCAAAACCAGGCGCAATTTTTATTCTTGCAGTTATATTAAGCCTTGCAATGAGTTCTGGCTGGCTTTATTCGGTGATTGTGGGCGTTGTAGTTGGAGTTATTGGTGAGCTTATTATCAAGGCTGGAAAGTATAAATCTAAGTCTATGTACTTTATATCCTATGTTCTGATGTCCTTTGTACATATGTGCCTGCTCGGAATGTTCATCTTCGGCGGAACTACAGCAGTAGACACGATGAGAGTGCGTTTTGGTGACGAGTACGCTAATGCAATGTCACAATTTACACAACCGTGGATTCTTGCTATTTTAGCGTTGGCTTCGCTCATCGCTAGTGTAATAGGAATGCTTATCGCAGGAAAAATGATGAAAAAGCATTTTGAGAGAGCCGGAATAGTGTGATGAGCGATATTTTAGCTAAAAAAACAATCTTTGCAACCCGTATTGACCCACGGACAAAACTGCTTATCTTCGTCCTGACCTTTACATTTGCTATGAGCGCACCCGACAATATCATAATGTTTTCGTGGTCGCTCATTGTAGGAGTGCTACTTTTATTATCATCTGAAAAAAGAATAGCCCTTATAGGATTATCCATCTGTCTTACGGAATTCATACCACCTAGTTTATTTGATAGACTCGGTGGATTTGGCATTGCTCTGGTTATTTTCATAACCTTTCTAAAAATATGCGTTCCGATATTTATGTCGTTTATCTTGGTCTTCAAAACCTCAACCGTTTCAGCTTTTATGTCGGCACTACAAAAGATGAAAGTTCCGAGCTCTATCACAATCCCGATAGCCGTGATTTTTCGCTTTATTCCCACTCTTAAAGAACAGTGGACGAGCATTAACAGAGCCATGGCATTTAGAGGGATAGATACAGGAGTTGTTGGTTTTTTCAAAAATCCTATATCCTATATGGAATATATAATGATACCGATGCTAGTAACCGCTGTTTCGGCGATGGACGAACTTGCAGCGGCAGCACTCTCGCGAGGATTCGACAAGGACTCTGTGCGAGTTTGCTTGACTGATGTTAAATTCTCAGCAGTGGATTTTATACTGATAGTTGTCGGTATTAGCTATATCTTTCCTATGTTTTTTATGGAGTTAATTTGAAAATAAATTTTCAACAGCTAAATGTAAGTTTAGTTTGGGCAACGTTTTATCAAGAAAGGATGGTCATTAGTTTGAAAATAAATTTTCAAACGGCAAGTTTTGTGCTTTTAAGTCTTACGACTTAAATTTTTCTAATTGCGAGAAAGCTCGCAATGCAAAAACCGCTCAAAACATTGCGGTTTATCAAGAAAGGATGGTTATTAGTATGATAAAGATTAAGAATGTATCCTATAAATATGACACTCACTGTGAAAAGAGCAGTCTTAATAATATAAGCCTTAACATAAAAAAGGGCGAATTTATCGTACTTTGTGGAAGAAGTGGTTGTGGCAAATCTACAATCTCACGCCTTATAAACGGGCTCATTCCGCATTTTTATGAAGGACAGCTATCGGGCGAAGTGTTTGTAGACGGGTTAAATACCAAAATGAGTAGTCTTTCGCAAATTTCAAAATTGGTCGGAAGTGTATTCCAAAACCCTAAAAGTCAATTTTTCAACACCGACACGACTTCGGAGCTTGCATTCGGCTGTGAAAACCAAGGTCTGCCGAGAGATGAAACTCTAAGCCGAATAGAGCGAAGTGTTGCTAATTTCGAACTACAGAATTTACTGGGGCGTGATATATTTATGCTATCAGGCGGAGAAAAACAGCGCATCGCCTGCGGAAGTGTCTATGCTACAAACCCAGATATATTTGTGCTCGACGAACCGTCCTCAAACTTAGATGCAAAGTCTATACAAAAACTTAAAGAGATTTTGAAAAGACTAAAAGAGGAAGGCAAAACCATTATTGTGTCAGAACACAGGTTTTATTTTCTGACAGAGCTTGCAGACAGGTTCATCTATATCCAAAACGGAGAAATTGACAGAGAATTTTCAAACAAAGATTTTAACTCTTTAACCTTAGAGGCGTTAAACTCTCTTGGACTTAGGACAACAAAACCCCATTTGCTCAAATCTACAGGAACTACTAAGAATATATCCGATGATATTGCAGTTCACATAAAAAATTTAAGCTATGCCTACAAAAACAACGATGCATTGTCGGTGAGCGATTTAACCTTTAACGCAAACAGCATTATAGCAATTATAGGCGAAAACGGAGCTGGGAAATCCACATTTATAAACAGTCTATGTGGAATATTCAAGGCAAAGGGAGAGGTTTTTATCGCAAGCAAAAAGTGTAGCCTTAAAGAGCGTATCAAAAAGAGTTTCATGGTCATGCAAGATGTAAACTTCCAATTGTTCTGTGACAGTGTTGACTCGGAAGTAAAGCTTAATCTTTCAGAAGATGAAGCAAGGCAAGTACCAAATTTGCTTAAAAGGCTGGACCTCGCTCACACCACAGACTCTCACCCTGTGTCATTATCAGGTGGTGAAAAGCAGCGTGTCGCAATATGCTGTGCACTTGCCACAAACAAAGACATACTTTTTTTTGACGAGCCGACAAGCGGTCTTGATTTTTCGGGTATGATGGAGTTTTCTAAGCTTGTTTCGGAGTATAGCAAAAATGTTCTGCTGTCGCTTATCGTCACACATGATATAGAGCTTATTTTAAGCTGTGCAACACATATACTGCATTTGGAAAACGGTAGTGTAATCGATTTCTACGCTCTTGATGAAGTCGGAGAAAGCAAGATTAAAGCGTTTAATAATTTGTAAGTTTATAATATTAGTTGAGATAAACTAATATCAATAAAATCCACTCTTACCGTACAGTTCGGTAAAGGTGGATTTTTTCAAATATTGTGATTGAGAAATTTTTCTTGACTACTCACCCTCTGATACAACTTCATTTCATTTGTATTTCTATTTCAAAATATTTTCCTGTAAATTCGGTAGCTTTAATGATTTCTTTTTCAGAAAACCTCATGTTCCGCGGAGCAACCACCCATTTTTCTTCCACATCATTCTTTCTATGAATTATAGCTATAACTATGCCAGAAAAAATAGTCAAAGGTGTATCTATTCCAATAATATAAGCATCTTGTTCTTCTCCATCACCAGCAATAACATCTTCTATATAGCCATAATTTATTGGATATATCATGTCTTTAGCCGAGCTCATGTAATCCGAACCCGTTTTAAAAGTACTCTGTGGGCTTACT
>CAYJBU010000188.1:0-2295 GCA_964368155.1 uncultured Eubacteriales bacterium
GGAGGAGGGAGTAATAGTTGCTCTATTGCGAATGACGACAACGCAGTTAAACGGATTTTTACCTGCTGGTCTGTTTGGGTTTTGTATTGGTTTGACTATATATAGCAATAGACGTATTCGAGCAAAAAGGGTTGAAAAGTGATAAGTAAAGCCTACTGAATAACACGTTATCCAGTACAAACGCAAGGCGTTTGTTGTAAAATTCACTCACAGAGCGAATTTTACGGCTTATATTGATGCTTTCTGCTGAATTTTCGCCATAGGCGAAAATAGAAGTGCAAGGGTTTTACTAGAATAACAACAAAACCCTTGCACTTCTACAACTTGAAAATGGCTTTTTTTAGCGTGATAAAGCCATTTTCAAGTTGTTCAGCAGGCATTAAGCAAACTAATATTTTTAATATATTGGTTAGCATTGCGTTTTGATTGATGTATAAAAACTAATCTTATTTTCCTGAAGAAACTCTTTTTTTGACTAACAAAATCATTAAAATCGCTACTGCAGAACAAGAAGCAGCAATTGCAAAAGCAGGGAAAATCATGCTTGCGTCAAAAACAGAAACTCCGTCAACCACAGTAGTTGCAACATTTACAAAATACCCAGCAACATTTGAAGCTATAATTGCGCCTGCACCAAAACCGATAAGTACTAATCCATAGTTAATTGCCATGTTTTTCGCACCAAAAACTTCTGCTGTTAGCGTTGGGAATGTTGAAAGCAATCCACCATAGAAAAACCCAATTGCACCAATCAACACATAAATTAAGTATCCACTTACGGAGTTTACCAACAAAGCTAAAAGTCCAGATCCTAACATCAAAATAACAAGAGTGTTATATCTACCTAGTTTATCTGAAACAACTCCCCATGTAAGTCTACCAACTGCATTAAATACTGAAATCATTAAAACTCCAATAGTAGCTGTGTCAGCCATTCCACGTCCAATTGCAATTGGTTTTGCAAAACCAATCATCATTAATCCACCAACGCAAGCCAACATCATAGCACCTGCAACAAGGTAAAAACTTGGGTTTTTAAGTATTGCTAACGATGACTCCTTATTCTCTTCAACAGATGAAGCACTTGCTTCTTCTTTTGGAGAGATTAGGAATAGAGAACCTATTGTACAAACTGCAAGGAATATATATGAAAGAATTCTCAAAGTTGGGAGTTCTCCCACGCCAACACCGCCATTTGCAGAAATGAAAAATTCTACAATCGGAGTGAATACCAATCCACCCATTCCCAAAGAAGCCACTATCAATCCTGTTACAAGACCTTTTTTCTTTGGAAACAACTTTTGAGCTGCAGAAATTGTTGGAGAGTAGGCAAATCCCATACCGACTCCTCCTAATAGTCCGTAACCAAGCCAAATCATCCATCCGTCACCAGGAGCAGCAAACGAAGCAAGGAAAAACCCTGAAAACAGGATAAATCCACCCACCATGACTACCATTCTAAGTGAGAATTTTCTAACTAACATACCACCGGCTAAGCTACCAAAAGCTAACACTGCTAGTAGCATTGAATATGCTAGAGCTGCCGAGGCATTGTCCCCTTCAAATATTGTCTTTGCTACTCCACTTTGGAAAACACTCCAAATGTATGCAACACCAAGACATAACTGTATTGCCATTGTTGCGATAATTGCCAAAACCTTGTTTTGATTTCCTTTAAACATTTTACATGACCACCCTTTCTTCATTAAGAGCACATCAAAATTGTATCTGGTGAATTTTCAAAAATAATTAGAAAATCATCTATAGAAAAGTACCAAACCAAGTTAATGAACTCCACACTTCACCGCATCAAGCCTTGCCGATATTACTTTATAAACGAATTCAGATTATATCAGTCAGGCTATGTGATATCAGGCAAATTTGCACTTGTAAACAAGCACTCGTGCGTAATTATAACACAAACATCAAATGTTTGTAAATAGAAAAATGAAAAAATTGTGAATAAATTAATTTTATACACAAAAATTTAATTTAATTCTAAATAAATATTGAAAAATTTGGTATTATATGATAAAATAGTAAACGAATTATTTCGGAACTCAGCAGTAGTTAAAAACAAACTGCAAATTTATTAGAAGATAGGGGTTATATTTATGAAAACAGCAAAAAGACTTTCTGCACCATTAATATTATTGCTATTTGCATTAATAATGTTGCCATTATCCGCAAGCGCGGGTACAGTCACTCCAGACCCAATAAACACGGCTTCACCCAATCCTGCAAATTATATTATCGGAAGCGCACCAACTTTAGATATCTTCTTTGATGTTCAAG
>CAYJBU010000188.1:2395-4731 GCA_964368155.1 uncultured Eubacteriales bacterium
AACATTACAAAAATGAATACAATCACTTTTGATTTAAACGGTGGCTCAAACCCTATGTCGCCTATTACAGCTACGAACGGAACGCAAATAACACTTCCTGAGTGCACTATCACTCCTCCAAATCCAAACCTACAGTTTAGTTTATGGAATTATACAAATGACAATAACGTTGCCGAGCAATTCAACAATCAAGAGCAAATAAACCTTGTCTCTGATATGGTGCTTATACCACAATGGGAAGACATTCCATTTGTAATTAAGTATCACGCTAATGGTGGTGGAACTGGAACTATGGAAGATGGCTCAGGTATATTTGGACAATCTGTCACAATAAAGAATAATGAGTTCACTCCAATGCAAGGTCAGCAATTTGTCGGTTGGGCAATCGGCTCTACTACTGGTACTCAAATTCCAGGTGGAGGTACACGAACATTCAATTATGACACCACTCCATCAACTGAAAATATTATCGACCTTTATGCTATTTGGCAAGAAATTCCTGACCCGATAGCCTCATTCGAGCTTCGCTACGATGCAAATGGTGGAACCGGATATATGGACGACCAAGGCGCTGTTTACGGCGAAGCTACAACTCTTAAACAAAACGGATTTACTGCTCCTGAGAGTCAAAGATTTGTTGCTTGGGCAGTCGGTTCAGTCAGTGGGACAAGAGTAAATGCGGGTGCAACTTATACATTTATGGAAAACCCTGAAAACGACAATATCGAAACTGTTTATGCTATTTGGGAAGATATCCAAGAACCTGTTCCTTCATTTGAGCTTCGATACGATGCAAACGGTGGAACTGGAACCATGGAAGATCAAGGTGCTGTTTACGGCAAACCTACAACTCTTAAACAAAACGGATTTACTGCTCCTGAGGGCAAAAAATTTGTTGCTTGGGCAGTCAGTTCTGTCGGTGGAACAAGAGTAAATGCGGGTGCAACTTATACATTTATGGAAAATCCTGAAAACGACAACATCGAAACTGTTTATGCTATTTGGGAAGATATCGAAGAACCTGCAACACCTGAAACAGGCGACAATTCCAATCTAATTGCGACTATCACACTTATGTTAATCTCTTTATCAGCCGTCGCAGTTGTTTATATTAACAGAAAACGTTTGTTTAATATATAATATCTATAGGATTTACGAGGGGGTAAATATATGAAAAAACTTGCGGGAACAGGCTTTCTTAAGGTTACCGGAATTCTATTGATTATTGTTAGCAGTTTAGGAATTCTTTTAAGCGTCATATGCATGTTGAGCATAGTTATGATGGGTTCTATGTTTGAAACTGAAGCGGCTTTTGCTCAAGAACTTATTAACATTCTCAACAATGCGGGATACCAAGTTTCAGGAATTAACGAGGCTATGGCAGTGTATGATTATATTATGATGATATTTTCTTATGTAATAATATATATTTTAGTATGCAGTATAGCTTATATGATTGCAGGAATCATTGGTATCAGAAACTCCAGAAACCAAAATGGCGCTAAAAAGTGTTTGATTTGGGGAATTATTATTGCTGTCTTAACAGTATTAGCTCCAATAGCAGGCTTGATTTTATCTGGAACTATTAACATAAGCTTTTTTATTACCGGCTTGATATTGCCAGCGCTGTTTATTATTGGCGCAATAAAAAACAAAAATCATATAGCTGAACCTAACTACCCTGTTTACCAAAATTATTAATCACAATATAGGGCAGGCAACAAAATTTCATTGTTGCCTGCCTTTTTCGTTGATAGATTATGTAGAAAAGAGATGTTGCATGATGATAAGAATAGCAAAAGAAAGCGATGCCCAGGCAATTGGCTTAATATATTCTGCTTCGTGGAAAGAGGCTTACAAAGGCATAGTCCCACAAAAGTTTCTGAATTCCTTGACTGCTCAAAACTGCACTCCAACTATAAACGAAGATAGTTTCAATTTAGTAGCAGAAGAAAACGGGAAAGTCGTGGGAGTAATCAACTTATCAAAAGGCAGAGACAAAGGTACTGAAAACAACGGAGAAATTGCTGCAATTTATGTTTTACCTGAGTTTTGGCTTAAGGGCCATGGAGCTGAATTGTTCAATTCTGCAATTCAGCTTTTTGCAGAAGAAAATTTTGGTGAATTTTATCTGTGGGTGTTAAAAGATAATTTGCAAGCAAGAAAATTCTATGAAAAAATGCACATGACATTAAGTGCTATAGAAAAAACAATTTGTATTGGGGGAAAAGATTTGGTTGAAGTCAAGTATCTTGGAGTAACAACCGATTATCTTTCAATTTAAGTAAAGCCTACTGAATAACAAGTTATTCAGTACAAACGCAAAGCGTTTGTTG
>CAYJBU010000189.1:0-4717 GCA_964368155.1 uncultured Eubacteriales bacterium
TCTATTGCGACTGACGACAACGCAGTTAAACGGATTTTTACCTGCTGGTCTGCTTGGGTTTTGTATTGGTTTGACAATATATCTTTAGCTACAAAATAAAAAGGATAACAGCAATTCGGTAAGAGCTGTTATCCTTTTTATTTTTTTAATACTATAACACAAATACAAAGATAATCAATTACTGTAAATTACTTCATCTTTATATTTAATTACTGCTTTATTTCCATTTAGAGATTTAACTTCCAATGACTCTATTTTCCCATCATTATAATAAAAGCTTACCTCAAATCCACCTCTGGCAACTAGATTTTTAACACGTAATTGTTTTATTCTCTTAGGCAATGCAGGAAGAATGTTTATGAATCCTTCGTGGCTTTGCATAATCATCTCTGTAATACCATTTGTTCCACCAAAGTTTCCGTCAATTTGAAACGGAGGATGAGTGTCAAACATATTTGGTAAAGTCGATTTTCCTAGCAATTCACAAATGTTTTGATATGCTTCTTCGCCGTCAAAAAGTCGCGCATAAAAGTTAACAATCCACGCTCTGCTCCATCCGGTGTGTCCTCCGCCTTCAGATAAACGTAATTCAATTAATTTTCTGGCACCCTCAAACAAATGCGGTGTTGCGCTTTTTGTTATCAAAGAAGCAGGATGCAATCCGTACAATGGAGATATATGTCTATGCCCAGGTTCAACTTCATCATATTCCTCTTGCCATTCCAAAATTTGCCCTTTACTTCCTAATTTTATTGGAGGTAACTTAGCAAGACAGCTTTTTACAGAGTCGATAATCTCGTCTGTGTCATTTAGTAACTGCGCTGATTTTAAAGTGTAGTCAAACAAATCACTAATAATACTATTGTCCATTGTAGGTCCTGCACACATCGCTACCGACTCTCTGGTAATTGGGTCAAAATATGAATTTTCGGGCGAATTAGACGGAGCAGTAACTAGATATCCATTTCGTGGGTCCTCTACAAGAAAATCAACAAAGAATAATGCGCAATTTTTAATAATAGGATAAAATTCTCTTAAAAAGTCCATATCTTCAGTGTAAAGATAATGTTCCCATAAATGACGAACCATCCATGCGCCTGCGCAAGTAAAACTTCCCCACGATGGCTTTTCTCCAGGTGAAGTGAATCCCCAAGGATTAGTAGTTGTATGTGCTACCCAACCACGACAATTATATGAAATTTTTGCAGTCTTTTCACCATGTTTTGCAATCATTTTTATGTAGTCGAACATAGGTTTATTTAGTTGTGATAAGTTAGTGCTTTCAGTAAGCCAATAGTTCATTTGTAAATTTATGTTAATATGGTAATCTCCACTCCAAATTGTATCATAATCATTAGTCCAAACACCTTGAAGACCTGATGGTAAATCTCCTGTAGAACTCGAGAGAAGCAAATATCTTCCATAGTTATAATAAGTATTTATTAATCCAATATCTTCAAAGTTTCCTTGTGAATACAATTCAATACGCTCATCGGTCGCTAGATTCTCAAATTTATCATCTGAGCAAAAGTCTATTTCAGTTTTATTTAATGTATTTGAAAAATATTCTATGTTCTCTGCTAGTAATTTTTCAAATCCACAGTTTTTTGCATCGGAAATTATCTCGTCGTTGCGTAACTTAACATCGCCTTGATAGGAATATGAAGTCATAGTAGATATATATAAGTATAGATTCCCAATAAACTTAACTTCAATTCCACTTTCGTTTGTTATAGATTGACCATTTGTTATATCCAGTGAAACAGTAGTTGCAAAATTAAGTCCTTTTCCTTCGCTGAATGTTCCATGATTTACTATCTTATTTTCACTATAATCAGTGACGCTATGTAAGCGTTTGAATGAAATTGCAACTGAAATTTCAGATTCTGAAAATAGTTTTATAACGGTTATATTATTTTTAAATGATGAAAAAATTGTTTCTTCAATTTGTGCCCCATTTCTAAAATACGAGACATTTGCGACTGCTTTGTTGATGTCAAGACTGCGCTTATAACTGCTAACAGGAGATTTATCATAAAAATCAATGAACAACTCACCAGCTGTTTCTAATGAACCATATGGCAAAAGATACCCATGCCCAAAACCTGTACCTTCACCTTTGCAAACAAAATACTTGTCGCACATTGTTTGAGCTTCTTTTATTTTTCCGTCAAATATTAACTCTCTAAGTTTTGGTAATTGTTCAGCTAATTGAGGATTGTCACTGTCCTGTTCATAACCTGACCACATTGTGTCTTTGCTAAACTGTACACATTCACAATTCTCATCACCATATACCATTGCACCCAATGAACCATTTCCAAGTGGTAGAGCTTCCGTCCATTTTTCTGCCCTTTTGTTGTACCATAGTGTATTACTCATATTTATGACCATCCTTTTATTGTTTGTTGCAATGTTTTGGGTGGTTTTGCGTAAGCAAAATTTAAATCATAAGATTTGAAAGCACAAAACTTGCTGTTTGAAAATTATAACACTAAAATGCCCAAAATGCAATAATAATGATAACTTTTTAATATATTCAAGGGTAAGTTTAGTTTTCAAAATATTAATGCGTGTGAGGAAACACCAATTCGTACCAGTAAATCCACTAAAAACAGTTATTAAAAATATCCTCCCGGTCCATTATGTGGAAAAGCTTCATTTTTACACCACCATTATCGTAACTATCAAAATTTTCCTTAATGTGATACGATATGTAATCACTTTCTAATTTTAGTTAATACAAAAACAGATACCCCACAAGTCAGCAGAACTGCACCTATTATTGTTAATCCAGTTTGGTATATTGAAGCTGTTCCTGCAATATCAAAAACACCTCTTAGCAATGAGCCTAAAATGAGTGCAGCCATACCTGTATGATAAAGATGTGATGACCAAAAACAATCATTGTTCTTTTTTTCTAAACATAATAACAATATACCTACAATTACTCCTCCTAATAGTGGATAAAGAAAAAGATATGTCATATGCGGTGAACTTACTCCATGTGAAAACAGAGAATAGATAAATGATAAAAACATACAAAATAAAGTTATTAAGAAATATGGGATTATTAGTTTTTTTAAATAAATTTTCTTGTTTTTTATTCTATTTTCCAATATAGACAATATCGCTCACACTCCTTTCCTTGATATCTTTGCCGTTAGTAGTAGGATTGTTTACTACTTCGCCCATAAATACCATTGTTGCTGAACCACCACCGTCTAAGTTATAGGCAACTTCACAGCCATACTCTGCAAGTACGATTCCCATTTCATACAGCGATAACCCCTTGCTTGAATCTGTTCTTCCGTCTGCTACCATGAAGATATAGTGATTAGGCTCTATCAATGCAATAGCAGTTCTTGGATTGCTTTCATCTTCACGATCTACTTTACTTTCCTCGCTGACTATGATTTCACCGTCAGAAATTATACCAGGACCAAAGGAAAAAATCTGAACTGCACCTAGTTCCACTAGCTCTTGCGCAGATACATCACTTTCGTTAATTATCTCCATACTTCCATCTTTGAATATGACTAAATCCTCATTATCTCCCGGTGTAACCACATCCCGGTAAAGATAGCCACTACGCATTACATAACCATAATCCCTAAAACCATAGTAATCACCGTTAATTGCGATGATGGCGTCATTTTCTTCAGCAATAACAGAAGTTTTTTCTTTAACATTAGTGCCAAATGAATTTTCAGCAAGTCCTGTCATAAGCTGTGAACTATCGCTAACAATTATTTCTGCTATATAGATATCTGTATCATAATATCGGACTGTGCTTATTGTAACGTGCACGTTTTCGTCAATATAGGAAGTTTCAGTGATTATAGGTTCATTAATTTCTGTGTCACTTTCTCCCGAAATGTCTTCACTTAACATATCACCCTCTTGGGCTTCTGTATCATTTTCAAGTGTATTATCAGCATCAGTTAAACTTTCTTCGTATAATGTTAAATTTTGCTCAGTAAACTGTTCCTTATATATATCATCTAAAACAACAACATTTTGAGCTATAACAAATCTATTGAGCAATGTAAAACTAACATATCCGATGAAGAAAATAGTAGCACAGGACTTCCACACTCTAGATATTTGTCTTCTGTTAGAATTTTTTACAAAGACCCAGTTTTTCTGAATACTGTAACTAAAGAAAAACAAGATTACATCTACAATAATTTTAGATAATACAGAGTTTTCCAGTAGCATATCAGCACCTGTTGTTCCAACTGCACTAGCACTCATTATTAATAAAAACAGAAAAGAGTATTTTATTATACTACCAATTGTACTTCCTCTCAAGCCAAATACAGATTTTTTATTCATAATAAAATTGGCTAAACCAGATAGTATTCGTGCTACAACTGTTGCAATTGCAATATTTTCTAATGAATTAAATGATAGAATTAAAGAAATAAAGGTAAATAATACTATATCTATCAAAAATCCTAAAAAAGAGCTTGCGATAAATTTAATTGGTCGCTTATAAATTAACATAGAATCACTAATAGGGCGAAAATGTGACTGCTCATTGTTATCATAATATAGTGTTTCTATATTTACAGAATATATATCAGTTTCTTTTACTGCTTCATGCAGAAAATTATACTCATATTCATATCGTGAGCCTTCGGTTTGTAATGCTATATCTATAAGTTTTATAGGTATTCCTCTTAAACCGGTTTGAGTATCTTCGCACTTAATT
>CAYJBU010000190.1:0-4684 GCA_964368155.1 uncultured Eubacteriales bacterium
TTTCTGTGTCCACTCCGATTTGTGCAAATCTTTCTTTAGCTTGTTGATAACTCATAAAATTCATTCTCCTTTAAATTTCTTAGTACAATTTAACTTCAAAGCTGTTCTTGATTACTTTTCTTACACTGACAATATCCGAAACTTCATTTTTTGCAATCATTTGAACCGCAATATTTCCCAAAGATGTGCTTTCAAATGGCCCTGCTAAAACTTTTTTTCCTGTAATTTGAGCTGTCAATTGATTTAAATATTCATCTTTACTTCCGCCGCCAACAATGTTAATTTGCTCGTATTCTTTTTGCGTAATCATCTCTAATTCTTTCACTGACTTTGCATATTTATTAGCAAGGCTTATGTAAATACACTTGAAAATTTCGCCAACCGTTTGCGGAACTTCCTGTTTTGTCTTCAAACAATACTCTTTAATTGCCTCAATCATGCTGTCAGGCGATAAGAAACTCTCGTCGTCAACATCAATCACGCTGTTAAAATGCACTGCTTCTTTCGCCAAATCAACCAAGTCGTCAAAGCTATATTTCTTCACACTCTCGGCTTCGTCACTCCCTTGTTTTTTAACATAGGAAACTCCGTTTAGCTCTCGCCTTGCAGATTGGATAATCCACAACCCCATAATATTTTTGAGGTATCTAAAGCGATATTCCGCTCCCCCCTCGTTAGAAAAGTTAAGCTCTCTTGATTTTTCACTGGTTATCGCCTCTTCGTTTTCAACTCCGATTAAACTCCATGTTCCGCTTGAGATGAAAATTGAATTCTCGTTTACACTTGGCACTGCCACAAACGCACTAGCTGTGTCGTGGGTTGCAGGAAGGATTACTGTACAATCAAACCCCACTTTTTCCTTAATTTCCTCTGTAAAATTTCCTATTTCCTCTGTTGGTAAATGCAACTGTTTGAATAACTTTCTTGGAAATCCAAACTTTTCGATAAGTCCATAGTCCCAAGTTTTTTCTTTTGCATTCACCAAATTAGTAGTGGAAGCGTTTGTATATTCATTCATCATTTTTCCGGTTAAAAGGAAATTCAAATATTCTGGAATCATCAAAAAATACTCAGCTTTTTCTAATATCTCAAGCTCGCATTGCTTTTGCGACAGCAATTGAAACAGAGTGTTAAACGGTTGAAATTGAATTCCTGTTTTGCTGTAAAGCTCTGTCGCAGAAACTGTTTTCTCGCTTAACTCTTTCATTTTTTGTGTGCGCCTGTCTCTGTAAGAAACCGAATTGCCTATCATTTTTTTATTTTCATCAAGCAAGCAATAGTCAACAGCCCAAGTGTCAATTCCCATTGTTTTGGGAATTTTTCCAATCTCCTTGCACTGAGCCAAACCTTTGATAATTTCGCCCATCAAATAGTCTAAATCCCAACACTGGTAACCATTTTTTTCGACTTGATAATTATCAAATCTGTATACTTCTTCAAGCATAATTTTTCCGTTTTCAAGATATCCCAAAACATGACGTCCGCTTGACGCGCCAATATCAACTGCTAAATAATAGTTCATTTCCTATTTCTCGCTTTCAAATTATATTCTTAATACTTTCATCATCAGTAAATATTAATACAACAAAGATTATACCACATAAAACAAACAAAATCAATTGTAAATATCACAGAAACAAAGAATAATTTGCTGTGATATCTCACATAAAACAAAATATTTCATTTAAATGCAAAAAATCAAGAAAGTAAATTCAAATTTTGTAAATTTGATGTTATTAATGCCTTTTTCTGGGACAATAAGATTTTACGCAATAATAATCGTTTTATGCGAAAATCAGCACCGAGAAAAAGTAACAATTATTCTTTTATTCAAACAGAAACAAAACCGTTTATCAAAAAAAGTGGTTGATAAACGGTTTTTCATTATTAATTATTGTGTCCAGTTTGCCAAAAAGCAATTTAATATTAATCCAGAGGAATATTCGCAATAGAACGGTTATGACAAACCTTCACTCCATCTTCATTCATTTTAAAACTCACTTGAAGATGTGAAGTTTCTGCTTCCTTTGACCTCCAAATATAGCTTGAATCTGTTTCAGTATCAGTATAAACTTCGCCTTCAATTCCATTGAAATAATCTCTGAGAACATCTTCATATGTTAAACTACTTCTCTCATCTATTGAAAGCGCATTTAAGTCTAGATATATTTGTTTAAGTTCATCTTTAGTGAATTTCTCTGCTACCACTGTATCAGTGTCAACGTCAGTATCTGTGTCAACATCGGTATCATCTTCTACAATTTGTGCAAATTCATAAGTAAACACAAAACTCTCATCGTCATCTTCATATTCATATGTAGCCGACAATATTCCATTTATAAGAGTTGGTGTATACCATGTATAATCATCTTCTTTGAAGTTAACATCAAAAATCCAGTTGGTACCGCCCTCAAGTGGGAAGAAGGTGTAGTCATAAATTTCAGCATCATATGTGACTATCATTGTTGTATCTGAATAAATACCCTCTGCATGGATTTCAAAATAATCACCAATTCCGTCATTTCCTATGTATGCATACGCCTCATATTCACCCTCAGTATCAGGAAACGGACCTTCATAATCGCTTACAGTTATTATTCCATACCAATCTGATGGGTTAGAAATCATCTCAGCTCTAAAAGTTTCTTCTGCACCGTATCCAGGAGGAACAAAATCGCCACCTAATGTCGGTTGTTGAGCATAAATCTCATCCCAACTTGGACTGCCATCGTCTGTAAACACCATTACAAACTCAATTTCCGCAGTGTTAGTAGACAAAATAAAATTGTCACCTTCAATTTCAAAGGTCATTTCTTCGCCATCATACTCTATGGTTCCTGACTGTGCGTCAACCACCATCTCTTCGTATAAGTCTTCGAAAATCATGAATACTGAACCATCTGATTTAAACTCAATATTCATTTCCATTTCCATTAACTGCAAATCTGCATAGTTCATTTCTATGCCTTCTGTAGTCATCGCCGACAAGGTGTAAATTCCAATTAAATCGCTTAATGGATTATCAACGTCAATATCTCCACCATTTAACGGTTTTTGAGCATATATCTCTTCCCATCTTGGGCTGTCATCCTCTGTAAACACCATTTCCATATCGAAGTCTGAGTCAGGTTTACTCGACATAATAAAATTGTCATCTTCAACCACAAAGTTCATTTCTTCGCCACCATATTCAATGGTTTTAGCCTCTGCGTCAAACGGAATTTCTATGCTCTCATCATCAATAATAATGAACGCTGTTCCATCAGATTTAAACTCAAGATGCATTAACATATGCTGTAGTTCCAAATCTGCATAATTCATTTCTACATCATATGTAGTCATCGCTGATAAAGAGTAAATTCCGATTAAGTCGACATCATCTTGGATTAAATCTTTAATTGAACTACTCGTGTCATCATCGTCATTTCCACCGCTTGAAGAATCATTATGCACAAACACAACTTCCATGTTCATGTTTAGAAAATTAGTTACCACAATTTCATCATCATCTTTTGTCCCTTTGAATGAATCCCCACCTTGTTTCAAGGCGAAATTAGATCCATCTCCAGACCAATCCAATTGATGTGTGACTCCATTAACTACTGTCTCTGCTTTTCCGTTTGAACTCAGAGCAAGTGAAATCCCTCCATCAGAGATATCTTCTGGGGGCACTGTATCACCACTTCCTAATGTAACTTCTGTTGCAGTATAATTGTCAATTGTTTCAACAACAGTTCCGCCACACGCCGTGAAAAAAATAATGCTCATCAGCATTGCACTGATTAAAATAGCTGTTTTTTTCATTGTTATAACCCTCTCTTTCTTTTAATCCATAAATTATAAATGTGTTTATTCATCAAACAACAAAGCCTTAACCTGACCCCTCTTATATTTATTATATCATAATTAACTCGATTTTACCACGTGGAAAACTGCGATATAAAAAACCCCTAATGATTTATACAATATAGTCAAACTAAAGAAAACTCCTGTATCTTGCCCATATCAAAGTTTTCACCTTGACTTATGCAAGAACACAGAAGTCCCTTTTATGTAATTAAAGTACCATAGAGAAGCTCAATTTCCCTAATGCCTTTTCTACACGAAATTAGCTATTTTTGTTTTGCATTGCACCTATGATAAACAATATAGGTAAAACAGCTCCAGAAAATAGTCCAAACCAGTTGATACCTACTAAGTTTTGTGCTTCAAACTCGATAACCGCTGGGTTTCCTTGAGCAATTAGCGGAACTATTACCGAACTCACAACAGCTAACAATAAAACTATAACTGCTGCTACTAGGCAAACCATTGCTTTTTCGGGTTTTTTAGAGAAAGCCACGCCCAAAATACCTGTAACCAATTGAACTGCTGCTCCGATAAGTGCCATGAATGACATCATGTTAAGTAGCCCTGAAATTCCGCCGTCATCAACACCCGCTGCCGCACCAGAAATAGCTAATGTGATTTGGACCGCAATAAAACCTACTACTAAAGCAATTCCGCCAAAGATAATCATTAGAATTCCTGTTACTTTTAAAAATCCAGACCCTTTTGTTTTTTCGCTCATAATAAATACCTCCACATTCTTTTTTTGTAACTTTTGTCACAAATTTAATACATGTGAATTATAACATAAAAAAAAGAAAATTATCACGTGGAAAACTGCGTATTTATTAAATTT
>CAYJBU010000191.1:0-3041 GCA_964368155.1 uncultured Eubacteriales bacterium
TTTTTATCCGAATTATCAAACGGTTTGTTGGTTTTAAACTCGTTATCTGTCCATTTTACCGATATATTCGACGCATCATCATGAATAACAGACATTACAAATTCCATATCTACCTCACCTTCAATAAATTCTTGAATTAGTACATTTTGATTTGAATGTGTAGCTATCTCAATATCACCGACCATCCAGTCTATATTTAGTCTTAGACTTTCTCCTACAGTGACAGATTTACTGTTTACATTGCTTAATGTAGAAAATGAATCTTCACTTCTTGAGATTTGGTTAAATCCAAAATTGTTTGAAAATGCATAAATCGTGACCGGAAATGCGAAAAGTAATATAAGTGCGTATGTTAAAACTTTAACTACTAATTGCTTAGTTATCTTTATCATCAAAATGACCGTCCTTTTATTAGTGTTAGAAAATAGCGAAAAAGTTTGAATAAATATTATTTATATCAAAAAATGTCTACCGAATACTATTTTACTTTAAAAAGTCAAATTAGTAAATAGTATTTGAATAATTTTTTATTTATTGCTTAAAATAAATGTGAAAGGAAGTGAGAATATGAAAGAAAATTCAAACAAATCATATCAATCATCAAATTCAAAAAATACAAAATCAACAACAAACTCAAAAGATTGCAAGTCTTCTGCTGGTAAATCTCAAAAGTCAAAGGCATGCAATGTGAAAAACAGCGATGGTAGTTATAATATGGACGATTTAGATGACCCCCCCGACTCCAGTAACTTCCCATATAACTCGCTGATAAGAAGAGATCCAATAACAAATGTAGTAATTAAAAAAGATGACATTGTCAAAGAAGAAAAACGTTGGGTAGATAGTAACGCAAAGTAGCAACAAAAAGTAGGGTGCGTGTCCTTAATCTGATTTGTATAGCATTTTAACTTATTATTAGTATGTTAAAAATAAATTAAAATGACTAAGAAACTTGATTTTACCTTTAAATTTATAAGGCAAAAGCCAAGTCGCTATATAGTCAGAAATAGGATATCACCCTACAATTACTATTAATAAAAAATTCTTAATAAATCAGTGTCTTGGATTTGACCTAACGTGTATAACAGCGTTAACTAAAACTTTTAAAATATCGGCTGATGGAATTTCGTTTGCAATTTTAGCAGCTTTTTCAGGATCTGAAACGATATATTTAGGAGGAAGAGCATTTAAAGCATAGGCAGCTACATCGCACCTGCATCTGTTACAGCTGCAAGCATTAAAGCGCTTAATTGCAGCATCTAGGTGTTGTAACACTAAACTTTCCATAACATTAACGGTTGAATATGTATCCCTATCATTTGTTTCAGGGCGTGCAAAAAGTCTGCTTCTTAGCGCAGAAAGTGGGTCGTCGTCAGTCTTTTCAGAGGTTAAATCTAATGGCTCTAAAACTTCACCTTCATAAGTTGAAGAAAATGGATTGTGGTTTAAAGCAGGAAGTAATTTACTAAATAATAAGTCTTTTTGTGATTCAGGTTTTAAATTTGTATTTTTTTGGCTCATTATAAAACCCCCTTTTCAAAAAGTTCGTCAACAAGAGTTACATAATCTTGAACAGCTTTATTTGTTGAAAACTTCTCAACTGCATCTACTTGCTGCACAGTTGTAGCGTCACACACAGCACTACTATGGCGTATTCTTGAAGATAGAATCGGTGTATTTAACTGCTTGGTTAATTGCTCTAGAACTTCACCTGCAGAGCGACTTAGTCTTTCTCTAGCATAAAATCTAACTAAAAATATACCTCCGATAACCATTGTTGGATTGAATGCATTTTTAATTCTTAAAACAGTTTCATGAACTTTTATTGTACCCATCAAGCTGTAGCCATCAGGCAAACAAGGAATTAATACAACATCGGAAGCAACCAAAGCATTAACAGAAACCAATCCAAGTTCAGGAGGGGAGTCTATCAGTATGTAATCATAAAATCTCGCAACTTGTCCAATTGTATTTTTGAGCAACTGCTCATTTCCTGTAACAGTAAATTCATTTTCTATACTTTTTAGCATGTCATTAGCAGGAATAATATCAGTCACTTCAGATTGCTGAATTGCATATTTAGTTTTAGTTTTTCTCTTTATAACATCATATATTGTTGGTTTTTCTCTGTTGTCAGCCCCAAAACTGAAGCTCAAATGTCCTTGTGGGTCAAAGTCAACACACAAAACCTTAAAGCCTTTTCTTTTTAAGCATGCAGAAATCAAATTTGTGGAAGTAGTCTTTCCGACACCGCCTTTTTCGTTGATTAATGAAATAATTTTTGCCATTACAACACCTTCCCTGAACATATAAATATAACATACATATGATTATAGCATTATTAATGAATAAAGGCAATAACAAAACGAAAAAAGATTTAAAAAGTAAAATAATGTCATATTTTGTCGATAAATATAAAATTTTGTTTACAATTTAAGCAAAAGAAAAGTATATATCCAAACTTTGCGCATTTCTTGTTATTAATTAATTTCTATATTCATAAATTTGAACAGTATCGTTATAGTAAATTTTATCGTGATTTTGCTCAAAATATGAAATGTCTACATCGTAATCTGAATTCTCATAATCACTTATGTAAATATATTTAACATCATATAATTCATACAACTTACTATTATATTGCGGGTTTTCAAACATCTCTTTCATGTGTTGTTGTCTCAGCGCATAATCAATTCCATGATAAAAGAGAAAAACTTCGCTCCCACAAACAATGCTGTGTCCACTAAGCGCAGTTATCGCATTGTTGTGATTAGTTCCTGTTAAAAATATTGCGCTCTTATCTTCTATATTGTCGTTAACATAGTTAGTAGCATCTACATGATTTTTACCAATGACTTCATACTCTGCGATTAATTCTCTGCCAATTGTTAAAATTGAACTAAAAGAAGCAAATAATATGAACATCACAGCTAGTGAATATCTAACTGTTTTATCTTTTAATGACATGAAAAGATTTACTGCAAATTCTGACAATGCACCACATAAAAGAAAATAAGCTATGTAAAGCAACTTATTATTAT
>CAYJBU010000191.1:3051-4670 GCA_964368155.1 uncultured Eubacteriales bacterium
TGGTTGAAATCGCACTAAATCTGCAATAAAAAAAATCATTATAACAGGGGAGATGATTTTAATCGTTTTTCTGTTAGCAGAAAGAATCATTGGGAAATAGAATAAGGCGACAAGACCTATATTTTTAAGATAAAACCAGAGGTAATTATCACCATTGTTTGACCAATTAAAATATCCTGCTATATATGAGCCGTCACCTGTTTGACTAAATGTCCAAAAGAAAAGTTGGGGTGTTGCGAGTACTCCTGCAATAATTATATAAGGCAACCAATTATACAATACTTTTCTAGAAGAATTGCTTTTAAACAACAAAAATATCGGAATTGTTACAAACAATGCCAAAGCTACTAAAACGATGATTAAGAGCCAAGGAGTTTCTTTACTTGAAATCAAAGTTTGTATAAAAGTCAGTGAAATAGGAAAAATTACCAACAATGCTTTAACCCAAAAGTAATCACATTTTTTATATGCTTTTCCAATCATTTCTATAACCAACCAAACAACAGAAACCATAAATAAAGCTAAAAAAGAATGTGTATGTATCATTGGCAATGCGCCTGCAAAAATTCCTACTAAAATAAACAATTTTCTATCTTTTTTGTTTATAGCAATAAATAATACATAAATACAAGTAAACAAAACAGCCCAACCGAAAAGAGTAGATCTTTGAGGAACTAACATATCTACTATAATATTAGACCAACGAATATTCTCTTCGTTGTAATTGGTAGGAGTTTGATAAAAATCAGTAAAAATCCTTGTGAAGTTATTCGGATTTTCCTCAGTTCCTGACATAAAATAGAAAAAACCAAATCCACCATTTAAAAAGAATAAAACAAGTGCAAGAACAACTTTATATGTTCTTATTAGCCAAGATTTAAAAAACATTATAGCTCCCATAATTAATTGAGCAAGAGCAAAAAACATAGGAAAAATATAAGAAAAAGTTAAAGGTGCACCAAAAACATAAAAAGAGGAGGAAATGCTGTCGCATAAAAAAGGGTAGGAGAGAAGGTTTCCTGTAAAAATAGGATATTCGGGCGGATAAACCGCTCCATTTGCTATGCTAGTTATAAATCCTAGATGTAAACTAAGGTCTCCGTATGTATTTTGTGAAGACATGTAGGCTCCGTTTGACATACTAAAACTTGTTAGAATAAGATAAAAAGTGATAGCAAAAATTATTAGCCCGAAGATAAAAACTTGAAGAGAAAAACGATTTATTTTTAATCTGAAACGAAACTTAAGCATATAGCATAAAATACCGGTAAAAACAGCAATACTAGCAAGAGATAGTACATGTGTAAAAACTGAAAATCCAAAAAAGAAAGCAACAAGAACAGGAAGCCATTGGAATGAAACTGTTCCGATAACTGAACCGGTTAATACTATAAACGAAGTGCTTTTCTCTTTAAAAAAACACCCAATGATAACAATTCCACAAAATTGAAATGAAAGGAAAAGCACAGTAGATAAAAAAATCCCTAATGTTTCCGAAAACATAATTATATACACCCTTTATTATATTATTAAACACAACAGAAAAACGGGGGTCGAAATAAGTTAAGCCTACTGAATAACAAGTTATTCAGAACAAACGCAAAGCGTTTGTTGTAAAA
>CAYJBU010000192.1:0-4541 GCA_964368155.1 uncultured Eubacteriales bacterium
CCTTTGGTAATGAATACTCACCAACAAAAGCTTTCTTGTCGCAATAAATTTTTCCATCTATGTAATATTCAGCAAATAAATCGTACTTCTGTATAATATCATTTATCTCAATTTGCTGTTTCTTTTCCAAAGTAGAACTGAAAATACATTCATCTTTTTCCAAATCATACACTTTTGCACCATTAGAGCAAATTGCATATTTAATGGTTGGAATATTTTTTATACAATCAGGTATTCTCGTCTTCACTCTACCAGTAGTTGGAACGGTAATTACCCCACGTTCGTGAAGTGAATTTATTGCCTCAAAAGTTTCGTCTGCAATTCTTTCACGGGGAATGAGCACTGTTCCATCAAGATCAAAAGATAAATATTTTATCATCATCTAAAAACTCCATTTCCTATAGCAATTGCTAAAATAAGTCTATTACATTTTCTCAAAAAATTAATCCAACTCAATTTTTATACACACAACATCGCCTTTTTTCATATCTGGGCAAACTACAGTTAAGTACTCTTCGCTATGTGTATAACTGCAACCAGATTTAGAGCCCAATACTTCAACCGAGTTAACAACTGTTTTACAATAACCTTTGAAAAGGTGGTAACCTTTCCCTAAAGACTTAATCCTTGCGACTCCATCTTCGCTCCAGTTCAATGCAAAAACATATACACATCCATCTTTGTATGTAAATCTAAAGTCTTCGTGAGTGTAACTTCCTTTGTCTGTTTCCGTAAAGTATCCATCAGGAACTTTAGTTACTCCCTCTCCCGATATCTTCCAAGGTATAGTACCATAAATTCCTTCTCCGTTAACAGCCAGCCACTTTCCAATATCGAGCAATATGTTTGCATCTTCCTCAGGAATAGTGCCATCTGCTTTCGGTCCAACATTTAATAACATCGACCCATTTTTGCTAACAACATCAACCAAGTCACAAATAATATCTTTTGGTTGTTTATACTCATTGTTTTTAGTGTAACTCCAAGAGTTTTTCGCTACTGAAGTATCAACTTGCCAATAATTGTGTGATATTTCCGAAAGCTGTCCTCTCTCAATCGTTTTAAGTCCCACAGAATAAGCAAAAGCATCATGTTTAAAAACAATGGACACCTCTTCTCCCCATTCTTTTGCACGATTATAATAATAAGCAGCAAACTTTTTTAAATAAGGCTTCATTGGCAAAACTTGAATCCACCAATCAAAATACATCAGCTTTGGTCTATACTTATCAACTATTTCACATGTTCTTGCTAACCAATCTTCCATGAAAAGAGTGTCTACTGGTGTGTCGATTTCATGATGTTGAAAAATATTATCAGGTACAGATGGCCAATATAAATCGCCGTACTCAATTTCCTCATCAGCACTTGGCATATCACTTTCAAAAAGTCTACCACCGCCCATAAACCAATAATGTTCAACTCTGTGTGAAGAAGCCGTAAAAATCATGTCTTTTTTTTCTACTTTAGTTTTCAGCAAATCCAGCACATCTTTTTGGGGACCTTTTTTACTAGCACACCAATCTGAAAGATTGCTGTCATACATTTGAAAACCATCGTGATGTTCAGCAACAGGCATTACAAATTTTGCACCTGAATTTTTGAACAATTCAGCCCACTTGGCAGGGTCAAACTTTTCTGCTTTAAACATCGAAATAAACTCTTTGTATCCAAAATCTTTAGGATTTCCGTAATTTTCAAGATGATGAGTATAATAATTTTCTTTTCTTCTTTCCATCTCTGGTTGATACATAAACCTTGGGTACCATTCGTTTCCAAATTCAGGGACTGCATAAGCTCCCCAATGAATGAAAATTCCAAACTTTGCTTCTTTATACCAATCTGGAACTTTGTGATTAGCAAGCGACTTCCAATCGTCTTTGAGTTCACCGCTTTCAATCACTTTATCTATCTCTTTTAGATAATCTTTCATATTTTCCATATACTTCATAGTTACGCCATCCTTTTTTTGCTAATAACTTTTGTTTCAAGCCCTAAAAACTAAATGTTATAATAAATATATCAACCGTTTATTTTGCCCGTGAAAATACCACCTTCAAGCACTCAAAAAGTTCGTTTACTTGGAACTGTGAGTACTGAAGGTGGATTTAAGTCAGTTCAATATTTTACAATTAATTAATCTTCCCAAAGCTCAACTTTTCCATATTGCTCTATATATGATTCGTTTACCATTTCCATCATTCTTGAAAGTCCCATGTTCTCGAGTGAAGCTACGAATGTCGGCCATTCGCTTTCGAGATCAACTTGCCCTGTGATAGCTTGCGCTGTAAACACAGGAATATATTCCTCGATAGATACACTGATGTCAACAAAATCGTCAGTATATTCAGCTTTTACAGCTAGTGGTAACAAATATTGACCATTACTTACAGGTGTATAATGAGTTTCTGTCTCTTCATACAAGACTTTTTCAACACCTCTTGGGTCTTTGATATACAATCCATTTCTCAATTCATCATACATGTATTGAGGTCCTGTTTTACCCCAGTGGTAGTTTTGAAGCGCGTTATGACCAGCACTTGGAATGTAATCAGCAGCTTCTGAGTCCGAACCGACACCAGGTTTATAAACTGCTTGCTCTCCATTGATAGCAATCATTTCAGGGTCATCTAGGTATTCCCATCTATCAAATCCATTAGCAGAGTTTAAAGTTCCCTCTTCACTCCATAGATAATCTGCAAATCTTACAGCTGCTTCAATATCTTCACATTCATTTGTTACAATGAATTTTCCATTTGAGCCTGAAACAGGTTGATACAATGTAAATTGTTGACCGTCAGGACCTTCAAGTGGAGGAACAGCAGTAGCTATAAACTCACCTGTATCTGGATGTGCACCAGGAGAACCAACTGCTACTACACCAAAAATATTATCTGGGTGATTTAGAACTGTGATTAACTCAGGGCGAGTTTGTGTGAATGCAAGAGGGTCAAGCAAACCTTGGTCATACAGTCCTTTTAAGTACATCAAGCCTTCTTTATATGCGTCGCTTGTGATAACTTCAACAATTTCTCCGTCTACTACATCAACATATACATCTGCAGGAATACCGGGAAGAATATAGTTGTTAGTAAAAGCTCCCATCATAAAGTCTTTAAGCTCTGTTCCCCAACCATCTATAGCAGCTGTGTATGGAATTTCGTCTGCTTTTCCGTTTCCGTTAGGGTCTTCGTTTTTAATTCTAAGCAAAAGCGCTTCAAATTCTTCAGTAGTTGTTGGAACTTCTGCATCTAACGCCTCTAGGTATGTTGGGTTAATCCATGTTTTATAAGGGAATTGAACATGGTATGTATCCTCGTGACCATTAATTGAGTAAATTCCACCTGAAACCATATGTTTTGATTCTATAAGTGGTCTTTCATCGAAAGTAGCTTGGATGTTTGGAGCCCACTCTGATATATAAGGTTTAAGGTCAACAAACATGCCTTGATCCGCACCATAAAACATTTGCTCTGCTGGAGTTACGTTTGCATTTAAGAAAATGTCAGGCATATCTGAATTTGTTGACAAAATAACATTTAATTTTTGTTTAACTCCTGAAGCTGGAACAACATTAAAAACAAAGTCGACATTAGTTAATTCTGTAACTTTATTCGAAAATTCATTTGTTTCATAGTCCTCTAACTGTCCGTATTGACCAACGAATGTCTCAAAAGTGACTGTTTCTTTAGCTATCGGAAATTCTCCCGGAGGATTTACATTAGCTGCGCTACCTGTAACTTCGGCTTGTGAAGCTGTGCTTTGAGTAGAAGTAGTTCCTCCTGTACTTGCAGAACCTGAACTTTCTGTGCTCTCTGGTGAGCAAGCTGCGAATGTTGATAATAACAACGCTGACATAATAATCATAGATATTGTTTTTTTCATGATAAAATTCCCTTCCTTGTTTGATTGTTATTTTTATTGAGCTTAACTCAAATTTAACCTTTAATAGAGCCTTCCATAATTCCTTTAACAAAGAATTTCTGAATAAACGGATAAATACACATAATTGGAACTGTAGAAACGATGATAATCGCATACTTTAGTAGTTCATTAATACCAACAATTTCATCTAAAGTTTCTTGGTCCATTGGTATGATGTCAGGGTCAATACTTCCTAAAATCAAGATGTCACGCAAAAATACTTGAAGTGGATATTTTGATTGATCTGTCAAATATATAAGACCTATAAAAAAGTCATTCCAATAATCAACTATGCTGAACAATGCGATAACTGCAAGAATTGATTTTGATAGTGGAGCTACTATGCTAATAATTATTTGAATTTCATTCGCTCCATCAATCTGCGCTGCCTCTACAATGTCATCTGAAATATTTTGCTTATAAAATGTACGTGCAAGAATTACGTTTCCTATAGGTAATAGATTTAGAAGAATAACAACAAATCTTGTGTTTATCAGGGACAAATCATTCATAAGTATGTATGTTGGAATAAGTCCAGCACTAAACATCATTGTGAATGTGAGGAAAAAAGTGATTTGCTTTCTTCCATATAAATAATGCCTTGAAAGAGGATATGC
>CAYJBU010000193.1:0-4508 GCA_964368155.1 uncultured Eubacteriales bacterium
AACAACTTTATTGTCACTGCGAAAGGATTGGGATATAAAATTGAAAACAAATAAAAAAAGTAGAGGATTTTTCGCTTCTCTTGTCAGAAGTTTTATTTCGTTTGCACTTTCCATATTGGGAATATATATTGTGTTGTTTATTGTAAATGTAGTTGCGATATTTTTGGGTTTTGCTTCTGCCGATAATATTAAACTTATGGGTTATGAAGAAAAACTAATTGAAGGAGAATATAAAGAAATTCAAGCGGATTTAAGTGCAGACAGCAATTTAACCGTTTATGATGAAAACTTTGATATAGTTTATAAAGCTGATGAAAATTCTTATGAATTAAACGAATATGAACTTTCTGTTATACCGAGTGCCGAAATTTTCGGAACGGTAGAACTTGCAACACTTGAAAATGAAAAAGGCAAATTACACACAATAACCTATTTTGATGAAACCGATTTAAAAATTGTTTTAGATAGTGATTATAATGTGATTTTTTCGGATATTGAATTAGACAAAGAGAAACTAACTGAGCAAGAATTTCACCTATTATCGGGTGCATTAAATGAAGATACCGCTATTACTAAATTAACATACAATACAAACGGACAGACAATGTATGCAACAATTACTCACGATAAATCTATTTCTGAGACAGCATATACAAATATTGAAAGAATGATAGCTTTGACAGGATATATTTTCCCGTTTATCTTTATAATTGCTGTCTTAATTTTCATTATCAGACTTGATAAAAAGGTAAAGCAACCTATTGAAATACTTTCAAATTCAATTAAGGATTTTTCAAAAGACGGAAACTATAAACCGATAGAATATAAAGGTTTTCGAGAGTTTAGAGAAATATGCGATAGTTTTAATAATCTAACGGAAAAACTGCAAACTACCGAAGCCGAAAGGCAAAAATCAGAAGATGAAAAGAAAAAAATGCTCTCCGATATTTCACACGATTTTAAAACTCCTATTACCGTTATAAAAGGTTATGCCGAAGCCTTAAAAGATGATGTAATTCCCGAAGGACAAAAAAGCGAATGTATTAAAATGATTTCGGATAAATCACTTTATTTGTCAAGACTTATATCGGAGTTTAGTGAATACAGTAAACTTGACAGAGCAGATTTTACGCTAAAAAAAGAGGAAATAAATATTTGCGAATTTGCAAGAGATTACTTAATCGACAGTCTTGCGGAAATTGAAAAATCGGGGTTAGTTCTTGATGTAGATATACCCGATGAGCCGATTTATTGTAGCATAGATGCGTTTCAAATGCGTAGAGTTTTTGAAAATATTATCGGGAACAGCATTAAATATCACAAAACAGGAAGTACCCTTTACTTTGGACTTGAAAGCAAAAATAATGTAATTATCATTAAAATTTGTGATAATGGTATTGGTATCAAAGACGAACTAAGAGAAAATATTTTCCGTCCTTTTACTATGGAAAACAACGCACGAACAGAGGGACAAGGAACAGGGCTTGGTATGGCGATTGTGCAGAAAATTATTGAGAGCCATAACGGAGATATAAAGCTACTTCCTAAGGACAAAACATACAACACGATATTTGAAATTACATTGTCGGATTGTTAAATGAAACAAGGAGAAACCACTATGATAAGCATTTCAAGGAAATCGGCATATGCCGACAGGATAAGGCATTATAAAATTTTTGTAAATAATAACTTTTATTGTAAAATCAGTCAACACGAAACCGTAGAGATTGATGTGCCACAGGGGAATTATAGCATTTTTGCAAAAATAGATTGGTGCAAAAGTAATGTTGTTCATATTGAAAATGATAATACAATAAAAGAGTTGGAAGTTGCTCCCTCACTCGGTAACATTACAGGCTTCAAATCTATTTTTTTAAATCTTTTATGTATAACAATTTGGAAAAATAAATATTTGTGGATAAAATGAAAATCGGAGGAACAAAATGGATAAAAGAGTAAAAAAGAACATTATTAAATATTCTATACTTAAAAATGTTTTTACCGCATTTATTACCCTGCTATTACTCGGCATCGCTTGGGCTTTATGGGGAGATAATCTTAATTTAAGTCAAAATGCAGTAATAATAGGAATAGCGATTATTGCGATTATCACAATATACTCTTGCTTTATCACTCCGTTTATTCATGTAAAGATTTGGAGCTATAAGATTGATAAACAAGCGGTTACATATACCAATGGTTTATTTTCTGTTAAGAAAACCGTAATACCGATGGGAAAAATACAAAATATAAGCACCGTAACAAATCCTGTTTTGCGAAAATTCGGCTTAATCGAAGTGAGCATACAGACATTTACCGACAGTCACAGCCTAAACCGTATCGCCATAGAAGAAAGTACGGAAATGATAACAAGTATTAAGACTATATTAAAAGATACTTACTTTAAAGACTTAAACAAACCCCGAAAAGCGGAGGACGAAGATGACAGAAAAGAATAGAGAAAGTCTGCTTGATCTGCTCCGTAGTATTGTAAAAAACCTATGGAGCATTATCCCCACATTCGCATTTTGGCACTTGATTATAAAAATCGACTTTGCCCCGGCGGTCATACTCACCGGAGCGATATTTATTATTCAAGCGGTGTTTGATTTTCTATCGTGGTACAACAAAATCTTCTACGTGGAAGATAATGTATTATATTACAATACGGGAGCATTTAACAAAAAAACTTTGGAAATTCCACTTGATATGATTATGGGTATTGCTATCAAAGAAGATTTTTCCGAAAAGCTGTTTTTTCTCAGAACACTCATCATCGACAGAGGAATAAGCGGCGAGGAAGAAATTAAGTTGACACTCAAAAGGGATAATGCCTTTGTATTCCGTAATCGGCTTTTAAAAGATAAAGTGATTACCGATACAAAGAAACAAACAGACGAAAATATTATCTATAAAATCGGCAAACGAGATTTGTTTTTATTCGCTCTTATAAATAAATCATATATACTGCTGTTTTCATTTGTTGTCAGTATGGGTTTTACTCTGTCTGAATTAGGCATAGCGAAAATGTTAAACGGTTTAGAGTTTAATTACTTAATTGTCATTTTGATTTTTGTTCTGCTCTTGGCAATTAACTTCTGCATAGGTCTTATAAGATTTTACGGTTTTACCGTCCGCAAAAAAGATAAAATACTTGAAATAAGCAGAGGATTTTTCAATCGTAAAATATCATCTGTAAACATAGCAAATATATGCGGTATAAACACTTCACAAACGGTATTGCAACGATGTTTTAATAAAAGCACACTCTCGGTCAGCACACTTGGATTTAACGATGAAGCAGGAGCAACAATCGTCTTTCCAATGGCAGATGAAAACAGACTCGCAGAATTACAATTAAATCTATTTCCGAAATTCAACTACACAGGCAAAAAGCACAGAATACACAAACGGTACAAACTCCGTTATAAAAATGCACGATACGGATATGATGTTAAGCTGCTCTATCTTTGTGGCGGGTTCTTCAAAAAGAAAACAGCAACAATTTTAACAGACGAGGTAGACTGTATCAAATGTCAGCAGTATTCGTGGCAAAGAACAGATAATATTTGCAAACTTAAAGTACGATACAAGGCAATGAAGTTTTCGGATTTAAAGAAAATGAAAGGCGTACCGATGCACAGCTTTGATGAAATATCAAACATTATCATAAATTGAGAAAAAGGCTTTGTCTTAAATGAATTTAAGACAGAGCCTTTTTCTTTTGCATTAAAATAATTATTCCTTGCGTGGTAATAAATACAAGTATAAAGCGAAGTATTGCTATATCGTCAAAATACGGTATTTTAAATATGTTGACTATCCCCATTAAAACACCGTAAACAGCAGGGTGTATTATATATATCCATGTACTGTAAGAGCGAAGCTTTTTGCAATCTCTTTTTATACCGGTTTTGGTTATAAGGTTAAAGATAAAAAATGTAGTTGGCAAAGTAAATATAAAGATGTCGTATTCAAACTGATGCGAATGAGCATATACGATGTAAACTTCTGCAAGTAAACACATTATCGACATCAACAAACCGCTGAAAGCTACTTTTGCGGATACTCTAATTTGATACTTTGAAATCAATATACCAATTAACACAACAGGAACAGCATAAAACAGAGCATTTCTTGTAGTTAGAAAAACATCTAAATAAGTACCCATAAATGAGGAAAATATATCATTGTCAATTAAAGTGTAATAAGCATTACCGCAAAGACCAAAGATGTATAGCATAGCCGATATTAAAATTACGATTTTAGTATTAAAATGTATAATCAGCTTATGCAAGATGAATACACCTAAAATAGCCGCAGGAAAATACCACAGGTGAAAAAATGAGCCTACAAATAAAATCTCTTGCAAATTATCAAATAAAGAAAAGTTTGCAAGTCCGTCCGAGATAACATTCCCGATCAACTGTATCGGAAGATAAAAGGCAGAGCAGAGCAAATACAGTTTCAACTGCTTTTTCATGAATTTATATATATACTTTGGATTT
>CAYJBU010000194.1:0-4485 GCA_964368155.1 uncultured Eubacteriales bacterium
AACCGACTACCTCTACAATGCCATTGTAGCGCTCTCCCAGGTGAGCTAATTCCCCTTATAACACAAAACAAATGGTATTGCGGATTGATTGTTCATTCCTGTTTTCAGATAATTAATCTTTTAGTTTTGAAATCATGCAAAATAAATATTCAGCATAGACATTATAACAAAGAATTCAGCTTTTGTCAAACTTAATCTCATTATTTTTTAATCATTACTTAGAGCTTATCTACATTAACCTAACCGATATAAGTAGAACCTGTTTTCACTTCGCTTTTCTTCATATCTATTAAGCATAATTTCAAAACTTCCAATTATTTTGTGTGAGATACTACAAAATCAACAGTAGCTTTCGTTAACATTTCTGCACGCTCATCTGAAAATGGCGTTAGCCCATGCCCTGCTCCCTCAATAACTATATACTCGGTTTCACATTCACTTTCTAACAGCTTTTTGTCATTTGATTTGCTCCTTTATAACAAAACACTTTTCTATCAACATATTCGAAGTAGTATATGTTTGATATTTTAGCAACTTTTCGTCACCGTTTTGAGTTTTTACAAGAAACCCCTCACAAAATAACTTTAAAGACGATACAATTAAGTCAACTTGTTTATTATCCGCATCATATTTTATATCAATCTCTAATTAAGAATATTGGTCGGATTTTATTTTGTTTATTTTCATATATCCTCCTGATAATCAAAGAATCTTTCAATAAATAAGTAGTTTAAGAAAGATAGAGCATGAGGTTATTAGAGAAACTTAATTAAGCTTCTCTCCAATTTTCATCAAACTCTGTGCTTGTTGCCGTAGCTTTTGCTACTGAAGCTAAAATTTCACTATAAAACTTTTCTTCAACATCTGCTATTTTAATGAAATGTTGTTCGGTTCTGTCCCATTCACAAAGGCTTAAATATTCTTTTTTAAAGAACCTGATTTGCTTTGTAACTGCTTTTAAGTCCTCAACATATTCCACTCTTGCGCCTGTAAAAATAAGTTCCGCGCAAATGTCTAGTTCATCATTTGTTTTATTAAAACTAGTGAAAATACCTGCGTCTAGCGCCTCTCCACGAATAAAACCTTGCGCCAACAATTTAGTTGTAAGCGTTGAAGCATTTAACACTTTACCCGCAAATTTCGTTGATTCCATCTCTGTTTTTTCGTCTTCATTTTTTGTATAAACTACTCTTTCTAGTTGAGAAAATGGTTGAACCACTTCATAATCCGATAGTTGTTCTTTCCATGAATTTAACAATTCTTTTTCCATTTCTATAGGATGAACTATGCCAACAATTGCATTTTCTGAAAGTTCTATTTCCTCTTCATCAAAGCTGTTAAAACTGCCGTCTTCCATATATCTGAAAGTTTCTGAAAGAACACCATTTTCATACACTCCCCAAACTAAACTTATTGCAAATTGGTGCATAATCGGATTTTTTACAAACAAACTCTCATAGGCTTGTTTTGTCCATTTTCTTCCGTTTGCTAGCGCCATTTCAAGTCTATCTCTTTGAGTAGTCGCAGTTAATTTAAGTTGCTTTTTAAGTTCTTTAAATCTTTTCAGCGATTCACTCGCAATAACCTCATCATCTGTTTTGCCAACAGCAGGAATTGTTTTTAGTTTTTTTCCATTTACATCAATAACTTCAAGTTCCAAAGCAGTGTTTAAGAATATATCAAATTTCCTGTTTCCATAATCAAAGACAATTTTCATACTCTCATCAAATCCTAAATCAGGAACAATTCTGTCAGAAAGTTGCTCTTTAGTGATATTTAATTGCTGTGCAGCGAACTCCATCGCGTCAGCAGCAGCTTTTTTTACTTGTCTATACTTATACTTTCTGCTCATTGCATCTACTGTAACCAGTGCAATTGAAGCAGGATTTAGCGCGAGCGCCTTTGTCGCCTCTGCTGCTATTGCCCCACGAGAATTATCTGCCCACTTTGCAATTTGTGATTTAAGTATCTCTACCATTGAAAAGCCACCGTAAATTGAAGAGAAGTACAACACCCACTTCTTTTTTGCTTCTCCCCCATCGTCTAAAAAGTTGTAGTAAACTTGTTGTGCAAACACCTCTAAATCTTTCTTATTCAAGCTCTTTGTAAGAATTCCACCAATCCACGACACCCCTGCAATCGGTTCATTTGCATATGCTACAAGACAAGCAGTGAGATAATCTTCACTAGCGACATTTCCATCTAAATCGTGAACTTCAGGCATGGAAGTTGTCGCAAACGCAACTTTTTTTCTGCTTTTAAGCAAAGTTTCAATTGTCTTTGAAACGTCAACAACATCATCATCGATTTTTTCTTCTTTATTCAAATACACTTGCATTTCAAGCTTGAACTTTTCATTTGTTTCTACGTTCAAAGCCTCTTCAATCTGTTCGTCAAATTTATTACCAAAGGCAAGCCTAATCAGATTAAACGCAGATTTTCTAGTTGCAAGTTTTTTGTCTTTAAGCTTTATCAGCTCTGTTTGTGCAAACTCGGGATTATCCCTATATACTTTTGCTATACCATTTTGAACAAATTTTGAGCTATCTTTTAAACTCAAAAAGTCATCAAGAAAAACATCTAAATTATCGCCCAAAATCATCACAAGCATAAATCTTAATCTTTTATCTTTCTTTTCATAATTTTGCATCAAACTCTTAATCAATTCTGTTTTGCCTGTATAAATCGCAATGATGTTATCCAATCCCTCATCAGGTTTTTCGGATAATATTTTACTGGAAAAATTATCTATTCTCCATTCTTTCTCTAAACTTTCAAACAAAGATGTCAAACTATAATCATTCATATTATATTCTCTTATTATCTTTGCGCAATTACTTTCAAAGACAAGATTATGACACATCAAATCAATAATGAATCTTAATCTAACAGCATACTCATTTTCACCAAAAAGTTCAATATAGTTTCTGCGCACCTTACTTAAATTCATTAATTCACCGCGAATATTATTATCAAAATCAATATTTTTATTACTTAAATTGGCTTTGCCTGTTATGAAATCTAAGTAAATTTTCTCTAACTCTAAATTTTCAATGTATTTAAGAATACACTTATTATTGAGAGATTTATCATTCTTGAATTTTTGGATGAATTTCTCATTGGATTGAATTAGAAACAATCCTGCATTCTCGAAGTTTTTTACATAATCTAAGAACTGATTTGCATCAACATTTAGAAGTTGAAAAACTTCATCTCTTGCAGAAACACAATAATCATTTTTGATAGATACTTTATGAAGATTAGTTAAATATAAAGCTGCAAAACTAGCTAAAAATTTTGATTTTTTAAAGCTAGATACACACATAACCTGTATTGCATAAAGAAAAACATTAGCCTTATTTTCTGTAATTTTACACAAAACATCAATATGCTCTTGACTTGCTTCTTCTGTTTGATAATCAAAAGATTCAAATAAATTTTTAAATGCTTTAACATTTAAATCACAATAAAATGCCAAACACTCAATGATCATATCTTCGAAGTTGAATTTTTTTGCATATTCTTTTTGATTGATTAAAATAGATATAAGTAAAATTTTGCAATATTTTTCTAAATTGTTTTGAATAAGCAAATCTTGAACATATGGCATTAAAGTATTCACATCACGAGATAATAAATATCTAATAGTGCATTTCAATATTGGAATATGAACAGTAAAATTTAGAAAAAAAATGCTACAAATACTGATTACTATTGCGTCTTGATTGTTTAATTGAGATAATATTTCGTCTGTTATAAATACGTGATAACAAACAAGTTTATATGCTTGTCCTTCTCCTACAAGACCTTTTAAGATGTTGACCAAAAATTGAAATGCACCGGCATTTATAAATAAATCTCTGCTGAGAAAAATAATATAAATATCTATGATGCTGGGTTGTGCTTGGAGGAAATCCAGCTTAGCAAGTGCTTTATCATAATCTTGTGTAGCTGCGGCATCCAAAATGATGCTAGTGTTTTTTGGACTAACATTCATTTTTGCAAGTATTCTTTCTAAACGAGCAATATCAATTTCGCCATTTAAACTTTGTTTTCTATCTTTCATTTTTATACTCCGTTCTATTGTATTTTTGGGTTTTCTATCAAACAATAATTCCAAAACTTTTTGAATAATTAACTTCTTCACTCAATACCCTCCAAGTTCATCGTAGCTAATTTTATTCTTTAAAATATCTACTGCTTTAACTATTTTAAGCATTTTTTCTGCCTTTTCACTATCGCTATCATTTTGAATAGAATCCAATAATTCCATTAGTAGGTTTGAGAGAATAATCAAATTATACCGTTCGCATTTTTCGGATATTGTCTTAATCTCACTCATAAACTCTTGATTAACACTTATAAAACCCGACTGAAAAATATTTATCACAAGAGTTTCAACCTCAAAAACTAATCCCCTCATTTTGTTCCCTCGCTTTGGTACAATATAATTACAGCTTGCAGATGAGTACCACATATGATTTA
>CAYJBU010000195.1:0-4478 GCA_964368155.1 uncultured Eubacteriales bacterium
ATTTTAATATACATCAAACTTAGAATAAAGTCAAGATAATTATAGAATCAAGATGATTTTCATAAAACCATTGACAAATATAAATTCTTGTGATAACATTGTTACTAAAGATAAAAGTGTTATGTGAGGTGATGGAATTGAGCTACTCTTCTGAACTTACAAAAGAGCGAATTATCGCCTGTGCAAAAGACGAATTTTTGAAAAAAGGCTTTATTAATGCAAATTTGCGTGAGATTGCAACAAACGCAAAGGCAACAACAGGCGCTGTCTATAACCATTTCAAAGGGAAAGACGGCTTGTATGAGGCGATTGTGGGAGAATTTGCTGAGAATTTATTGGAGCTATATAAAAGAACTCACGAAGAAGTTGAAGGTCTATATGATTTTGATAGTGCTGATATTACAGAAAATATGGGTAAAGGCACGAACTTGATTTTGGAGTACATCTATTCCGATTTTGAGCTGTCAAAACTGCTATTTTGCTGTTCGGCAGGGACTAAATTTGAGAAATTTGTAGATGAGCTTATAGAAGTGGAAGAAAAGTCATCTCTAGCTTTTATGGAGAATGATAACTTTAAACCGAGCAAGATTAACAAGTTTTTCGTGCATGTCATTTCAACTTCAGGGCTAAATAATATGATCGAAGCTATTCATCATGATTTGAGCAAAGTGGAAGCGTTTGAGTATATAGGCAAAATCCAGAAGTTTTATTATGCAGGGACAAAAGAAATATTAGGGTTTTGATTTGAAATTTAAAATATTGGAGAAAAATCTCCGATATTTTTTAAAAAATGAGTTAGCTAAAACTAACTTAAACATAATAATATAAAGGAGATTTTTATGGAAAAGCAAAAACAAAAACCACTGCTAAAAGGGCTGTATGCCTTTGCAGGTGGCTACAAGCATCTTACAAATTGGGGTATGATTTTATCAGGTATAAGTGCTGTTATGACTCTTCTGCCAATCATTTTTATTTACAAAGCTGTGAGCGAAATTATCATGGTTTATCCCAACATCGCACTGACTGATAGCATAATTACAAACGCGTGGCTTGCTGTCGGCTCTGCTATAGGTGCAATGATTGTGTATTTAGTCGCGCTTATGTTCACTCACATTGCAGCATACAGAATTGCAAAAAACATGCGAAAAACAGCACTTAATCACATAATGACATTACCACTTGGATTTTTCAGTAATATGGGAAGTGGTAAGCTCCGTAGAATTATAAATGACAGTGCAGGAGCGACCGAAACATATCTTGCGCACCAACTTCCCGACTTAGTCGGAGCATACACAACACCGATTGCAGTGATTGTTGTATTGTTTGTATTTGACTGGAGACTTGGGCTTATTAGCCTTATTCCTCTTGTTCTTGCCATGGTTTCCATGATGTCGGGCATGGGCAAAGACCAACCGGAAAGGTTGAAACAATATCAATCTGCACTTGAAAACATGAACAACGAAGCGACGGAATATGTGCGTGGTATTCCTGTTGTTAAGACTTTCAATCAGTCTGTGTTTTCGTTCGAGCGTTTTCATGGAGTGATAAACACCTATAAAGAATACGTCTCACAGTATTCAAACCGCATGCGAATTCCGATGACGCTTTTTCAAGTTTTTCTTGCAAGTACACCGATATTTTTAGTGCTGTCCTCCATCTTTATGATAAGTGGTCAAAGCGATATGACAAGCTTCTTTCTAAGCTTTTTCTTTTATCTTATTTTCACACCTATAGCCTCTCTTATGATGATGAAAATTATGTGGGTAATGCAACACTCAATGCTTGCAAGCGATGCGCTTAGTCGTATAGATAATTTGCTAAACGAAAAACCACTTGTAAAGCCAACCTCCCCAAAATCTCCTAAAACTGCCGATATAGAGATGAAAAATATATCTTTTACATACCCAAACACCGACAAAAAGGCTGTTGATAATGTAAATATCAGCATTAAACAAGGGCAAACTGTCGCTTTTGTTGGTCCATCTGGTGGAGGAAAAACCACCCTTGCAACTCTTATTCCACGCTTTTGGGACGTGCACAGCGGAACTGTAAAAATAGGCGGGATTGATGTAAAAGACATTGATAATACCGAGCTTATGAAAAATATATCATTTGTTTTTCAAAACACAAATCTTTATAAAGCGAGCATTTTGGATAATCTGCGTGAGGGCAAGCCAAACGCAACGATTGACGAAGTAAACAAAGCCTTAAAGGCTGCAAGATGCGAGGATATCATTGCAAAACTGCCAAACGGACTTGACACTATCTATGGCACAAAGGGTGTATATCTTTCAGGTGGTGAGGCTCAAAGAATTGCACTTGCAAGGGCGATTTTGCGTGATGCTCCTATAATATTGCTAGACGAGGCAACTGCGTTTGCAGACCCTGAAAATGAACATCAAATTCAGCTTGCAATGAGTGAACTGACGAAAGGCAAAACAGTGCTGATGATAGCACATAGGCTCTCGACTATAAAAAATGCTGACCTAATCTATGTAATTGCAGACGGAAAAGTGAGAGAGCAAGGCACACATAATGAGCTAGTAGCGAATAATGGGCTGTATAGCGAAATGTGGACAGAATACAACAACGCATTTATTTGGAAGGAGGTAAACTAATCAGTTAAAACCGATTAGTATACAAAATGAAAAAATTTTTACAAAAAACTTTTGCTCTAACTGAAAAAGGAGCGAGTGAGCTTCTAAAAGCGAGCATTATCACTGTGGTTATAAACATTGTAATTATGGCTGTAAGTGGTATTTCTTACTTCTTTATACAAGATACTCTTATGCCGATTTTAGATGGTACAGCACCTGTTTATACTGTTTTAGTTTATGCTGGATATGCCGTTTTTATATTGTTTTTATTAGCAGTGCTCTACTATTTTCAGTATAATTTCTGCTATATCTCAGCTTATGAAGAAAGCGCAAATATGCGTATTTCACTTGCAGAAACTCTTCGTAAACTGCCACTTTCATTCTTTGGTAAAAAAGATTTATCCGACCTCACCTCAACTATTATGGGCGATGTTACGATGATGGAAAACGCTTTTTCACATTTTATCCCCGGTTTTATCGGCTCGATTATCTCAACTATAATAATGGGGATTGGTATGTTTGTGTTTGACTGGCGATTAGCACTATCGCTCACTTGGGTAATTCCTGTGTCGTTTCTGATGTGTGTTGCAAGCAAAAAATTGCAAGACCATTTTCTACTCAAAACAAAGGTAATTACGCTTACCTACCTTGATAAAATTCAAGAGTGCCTTGAAAATGTAAAGGATATTAAAGCAAACAACAGAGAAAGTGCACATCTTGATATTATGGACAATCATTTTGACAATCACGAAAAAGCAAGCATTAAAGCCGAATTTATTACAGGAACATTTATAAATTTATCACAGATGATATTAAAGGTCGGCATGGCGACTACTATGATTGTGGGTGTAACGCTGCTTGCAACAGGAGAAGTTTCACTTCTTACTTTCCTTGTGTTTTTGATGATAGCTTCAAGAATTTATGACCCACTTGCAGGGGCTTTGGTAAATCTTGCAGGTATATTTATCTCGCTGAAAAGTGTTGAGAGAATGAAAGAATTTGAGAACACAAAAATTCAAACAGGCGCTAATGCTATGTCACCAAATGGCTATGACATTAACTTTGAGAATGTGCAGTTTAGCTATGATACAAGCGAAACTGTATTAAATGGTGTAAGTTTTACAGCAAGGCAAGGTGAAGTTACAGCACTTGTAGGTCCATCGGGTGGCGGTAAAAGCACAGCTATGAAGCTTGCCGCAAGGTTTTGGGATGTTAACAGTGGTAAAATCACCATAGGTAGCGAAGATGTAAACAAAGTCGAGCCTGAAACACTCTTAAAGGAAATCTCTATCGTATTCCAAGATGTAACGCTGTTCAATAATTCAGTTATGGAAAATATCCGCATTGGTAGAAAAGGTGCGACAGACGACGAAGTAGTTGAGGCTGCAAAAAACGCACAGTGCCACGAATTTATTATGTCTATGCCAGACGGATATAGCACTATGATTGGCGAAAATGGCTCTAAACTTTCAGGTGGGGAGCGTCAAAGATTATCAATCGCAAGAGCGTTACTCAAAGATGCACCGATTGTACTGCTTGACGAGGCGACCTCCTCGCTTGATATTCAAAATGAAAGCGCTGTACAAAAGGCGATTTCAAGACTTACTAAGAATAAGACTGTTATCGTTATAGCACACAGAATGAGGACTATCGCAGGGGCGAATAAAATTGTACTCTTAAAAGAGGGCAAAGTAAGTGCGGAGGGAACACATAGTGAACTACTTGCAAAGTCTGCAGATTATGAGAATATGATTAAGCTACAGACCGAGAGCATGAATTGGGTGCTTTCGTAAAATCAAATGGTGACTGCGATGCAGTTTGAAAATGAAACTTTTGATATAGTTTTAAGCATGAACGGCTTTCATGTTTTCCCTGATAAGG
>CAYJBU010000196.1:0-4467 GCA_964368155.1 uncultured Eubacteriales bacterium
ATATAGCATGAAAAGTAGCATAAACATTAGTACGAAAGGTACCCAAATTCCGATTTTACCTTTAAACTTCATTGTATTACACTCCTTGTTTGAAATAATAAGCTTTATTATCGCAGTTGAAGTAATTATGTTATAGGAAGTATTTTGGATTTTTGACATAAAGGATGAGAAGAAGCAAATTCTGAAATAGCTTCTTTCATTTGTTCAAATGAGTAGCCATAGTAGTAAAGAGCAGTTAAATTTTTATTTTGCATGTAACTAAAAATACGTACCTCTTCGCCTAATAATTCATCGAACTTCTGTACTACTTCATTTATATCATATTTCTTACTAACTTTCTCATCTAATTCGTTAGAAAAATAAAAACCTAGACCGTCTAAGTTCCCTATAGGGATTACTTTGTCATCTAATTTTATTTTACTACCCTTTGGGAAAGCTAACTTATTTAAGAACTCGATGATAATGTGTTCATTATTTTTATCACATTCTATTCCAATATCACAAAATAAGATCTCACCATTGGTATCAACCATTGAGCCTCCGCCGTCAATAATTCCCAAATTATTTTCTTCTATATGTTCTGAAATAAAATCTTCTATAGATTCTCTGTGTATTGGTAAAATTTTTGCATTTAACTCTAATTCAATCATATCTTTCTCCTTATAGAAATATAGTTTGGGATTTATCATATTATTTTTCTTACATACCACTAGGTTAATTTAAATGAGTATTAATATAATGGATTGCCATTGAGGCAGATAGTGCTCCGTCTGCTGCTGCTGTTATAACTTGCCTTAGCTCAGAATCACGAACATCTCCTGCTGCGTACATTCCTTCTACAATTGTCATCATATTCTTGTCTGTAATAATTTGTTTTGTTTTTGATAGTTCGACTATATCTTTGACTAAATCACTTTTTGGCTCAATTCCTATAGCTACAAAAACACCATCCGTTTCTAAGATTTTATTTTCTCCTGTAGCATTATTATGAATTTCAATGGCATTAAGCCTTTTTTCTCCTCCGAGCTTTGTAATAACACTGTTATAAATAACTTCAATTTTAGGCTCAAGACTTACTTTTTCCGAAAGAATTTTTTCTCCTTTAAGTTTTTCACCCCTGTATACTATATAAACCTTTTCAGCGTAATTAGATAAAACAAGTGCGTCTGTCAAAGCGGTGTTAGCTCCACCGTACACAGTTACAATTTTATTTTTGTAGAATGCTCCATCGCAAGTTGCGCAATAATGAATCCCTCTTCCTGCAAAAAATTCTTCTTTTGCTATTCCAATTTTGCGAGGAGACGCTCCCGTTGCAATGATAACAGTTTTTGCATGATTGATTATTCCATCCTCGTTTTCAAGCTCAAAGATGTTTTCATTTTTTTTCAAAGATATAATTTTTTCGTACTTAGTTTCCATTCCAGCAGCGACAGCTTGTGAATTCATGTTTTGCATTAGCACGCTACCCTCGACTCCGTTTTCAAAACCTGGGTAGTTATCAATTTTTTCTATAGTAGCAGTTTGACCTCCGGGAAAAAATTCTTCAAACAAAACAGTTTTTAAGTTCGCTCTTGCGGCATATAAACCAGCGGTTAATCCTGCTGCTCCGCCACCGATAATTGCAATATCTATAATCTCGTTCATCTTAATTCTCCATTCCGCCGCTGTACATTGGCTCAGTTTTTATAATTGTAAAATACTCCTATGTACAGCATAAGGAATGATAAGAGTATTAAGTTAGTTTGAACTTGCTTCAAACTATGATTCTCCCTATTTTAACAGATCTTCAATTTGGCTCTTAGTTGCTTTAGCAATAATACGTTTTACTTCTTCACCATTTTGAAATGCTATGAGAGTTGGGTAAGTCTCAACTTCGTATTTTTCGGTTAGTTCTGTTTCGTCATCGACATTTATTTTAGCTATGATAAAGTTAGGGTTTTCGTTTGCTACCATTTCTATTAAGGGTGACATTAGCTTGCAATATCCACACCAAGGCGCGGAAAAATATGCTAGAGATTTATCTTTAGATAAAACTTTTTCTTCAAAATTACTTTTAGTTATGTTCAATAATGCCATATTAATGCTCCATTCCGCCGCTTCGCATCGGCTCAAAATATAATGAAATTGCGACTCTTATCACGCGAAGCATAAAAAATGACAAGAGTAGTATTATTATTACACCACTCAACAGTAAATTCTGTATGTTAATATACTCTGATATCGAAAATTCTTGCGTGTTTATCACCATAGGTCGATTTTACTGTAATAATCAGCGTATCAAATGAGATTCCGTCAATATCATGCTTGTTTACTCGTTGAAAATTGTCTGTAATATCTATTTCTTTTACAATCTCCTTATTATTAAGATATTTAATCTTATAATTTTTTACTAACTCATATGGCATTTCTTCTACTTGTCTTTGTTTGACTCTGGTAGATTGAGTAGGTATTATTGTTTTTGAAAAGTTTGGGTCAAATCGAATTACTAGTTCTTTGGCAGATATTTCCTTGTTAAATCCGATTTTTATCCATTCACCAACAGGGGAGATAGGCTCAGAAATCCATGCGTTTTCATTTTCGTCGACTCTTCTTGCATAATCACCGTTAATATTTGTTGGTTCTCCATTTTGTGTGAAAGAAGATGCGGTAATTGTACAAGTTTCTTTTGAAACTAAGTCGTTCTCGTCTCGTGCTACGATACCTGGTATATAACAATCGTCTTTGATAAGGGTTTGTTGCAATTCATTTATATACTTAGAAACTTCTCTTGGAGTGATTTTTTCTCGCACAGCGATACTGCAGGCAACACCTGCAGCTTGACCTAAAATCGAGCCTGTGCTCATAACTCTCGCAGAACTCAGTGCCATATGTGATGCACTAAAACAGCGCCCACCAATAAACAAATTATCAACATTTCTGCTGTAGATACATCTATATGGAATTGTATAAATATCGTTAATTTCGTGCCAAATTGTGCCTTCGTCTTGAGGATTTGCAGATTTAATTCCTCCGACAGAGTGGTCGTCCATAGTCCAACCACCATAGGCTATTGCGTCTTCAAATCTTTTTCCTTCTTCTATGTCATTTTGATTTAATACGTAGTCTCCGTAAATTCTTCTTGATTCTCTTTTACCAGCGATGGAACTAATCCAGTTAATAGCTAGGTTTTCAGTTTCTTCAATAGGGAAATTTCCACTGTTTTTTATATAATCAAAAACGCCATAGACATATTTTATTAACTCATTTCTAATGTTTTCTGATTCTTTAATTTCCCCATCGAGTTCAATCCACCAATATCCATGTGATAACTCGGGAAATGCCCTTTTTCCGAGACTTTCTTTTGTGACTTCATAAGCCCATGAGGGTCTTTTAAAAGGTGCTTTTTTTCCGATGTCTTGCATGCTGAAAATAACTGAACTACCCATTACATTATCATTTTTTTCTACAGGAGCGAGCGATTCAGCATAAGTGTCTCTTGCTTCGTGTCCTATAGTAAAATCTGCACCAGAAAGGCAAGCTAGTGTTCCGTCTCCTGTTGTATCTGCAAAATAATCAGCAGTAAAAGTATATTCGATTTCTGTAGTGGATTGTACAGCTGTAATCTGTGTTATCTTATTATTATCAGTCTTTGCTGAAATCATATTTGTGTTTAGAAATAACTCTAAATTCTCTTGGAACATTGCTGATTCCCAAAGGACATTATCAAAAACGTGATAGGAGTTGTTTGGATTAACTTTTTTGTTTGCCATTAACAATTCTAAAACAATGCCTGATTCCATAGCGTTTTTAAATCCGTTTTGGCGAGCTGCACCATTAACATGAACTCTCATCTCAGAGCTGGCGTTTCCACCCAACATTGAGCGGTTTTGGACTAGAGCAGTATTAACTCCATGTCTTGCAGCAGAAATCGCAGTGCATAAACCTGACATACCTCCGCCTACTACTACGAAATCAAAGTGTTTGTATATTTTATTCATCGTAGACCTCCCAAAATAATTGTTAGCAATACAATTATGTACCAATTTGAGTAAAGCTATACAATAACTATACACCCTTTTTAGTGTTTTTGCAAGCGTTTGAAAAAGGTTTTATGACTGAAATTATTAATCTGTTTTTATGAATATTTAGTGGATAGTCACAATTAATTGTTGAATAAACTTGTAATTTACAAAATTGTACGAAGTTAAACCCTGACGATTTGTTAAGGAAAGCTCGACAAAAAAGTAATATAATAACCTCAAACGGTAACCCAAAATCAGAGATTTTGACCGTTTTGAGAACATTGTATCTCGTGGCGATGGACACTATGTGTCTTTATGATATAATAACCTCAAACGGTAACCCAAAATCAGAGATTTTGACCGTTTTGAGAACATTGTATCTCGTGGCGATGGACACTATGTGTCTTTATGATATAATAACCTCAAACGGTAACCCAAAATCAGAGATTTTGACCGTTTTGAGAAC
>CAYJBU010000197.1:0-4447 GCA_964368155.1 uncultured Eubacteriales bacterium
CTTTTGTAATTAATTGAATACCGCTCATAACAATTGATGAGAACATAATAATTGCAGCTCCACCTAAAACGCTTTGAGGCATAATAGAAAGAATAGCAGATAGTTTTGGAATTAGTCCGCATAAAACTAAGAATATTGCACCGCAAGCTAAAGAGTAACGGTTTACTACTTTTGTAAGAGTTACAAGGCCAACATTTTGGCTAAATGATGTGTTTGGTAATACACCGAATAATGCAGCTACAGAAGAGCCAACGCCGTCGCACATAACGCTACCAGCTAGCTCTTTGTCAGTTGCCTCGCGTCCCATACCTCCCTCAACAACTCCAGAAACGTCGCCAAGTGTCTCAACAGCAGTAACAACGAACATTATTAAAATAGGGACTATAGCACGCATGTCAAAAACAGGTGTTACAGGCATGAAAGAAGGAACTGCAAACCAAGCAGCATCTGCAACTTTGTTCCAGTTTAATACCCAAGATTTTGTGTACTCTACTCCATCAGCAGTTACAGCAGTTGTGTCTAAAAACAATGGTAAAATAGCGCAAACTATGTAGCCAAAAACAATACCGATTAAGATACATGAATAACTTTTTATTCCTTTTGTCATATGCTTAAACACTAAAATAACAATCATAACTGCAAGTCCGATTAAAAGATTTTCAGCAGAGCCATAATCCTTTGAAGATGAGCCTCCACCGAAAGAACCAACGCCAACACCAATCAAAGAAAGTCCTATTGCCATAACAACAGTACCAGTTACAATTGAAGGAAAGAACTTGCGAAGTGGTTTTAGGAATGCGCCTAAAACAGTCTCAAAAATACCGCCTATAATAGAAGCGCCCATAATTGCGCCGTAAGCAACAATACCGCCGCCCATAACACTGGCAACACTGTTAAATACACCAATAAAACCAGAACTTGTTCCCATAATAATAGGAACTTGTCCACCGACAGGTCCAATTGAGAATAGCTGAAGTAAAGTTATTACTCCTGCAATTATCATTGCGTTTTGAAGCAAGCTTACTTGAATTGCTGCAAATTGTTCTGCTCCTCCACCAACTGCACATGCACTTGTAATGATTAAAATAGGGGTTAAGTTACCTACAAACATTGCTAATACATGTTGAAGTCCAAGTGGAATAGCTTGCCTTAGTGGAATTTTACCTTTAAAGGTATACGGTGTTCCTGTGAATTTTTTTTCTGACATTAATTTGACCATCCTTTTTTGTGAGGCAGAATGTTTAAGAGCTGACAAAGTTTTACATATTCGTGTATAAAAAACGAATGAAGAGCACTTCTCGCCAATTATTTTGTGTGTTGCCCCATGAATTTTTAGCATGAAATTAGTGTAAACTTACATGCATTTACAGCAAAAGAACAAAAAGCAGTTCACAAAAGATGAAAAGTTTACGCTAATGCAACAATATATACACTAACACTTAACTATTTGTTAACAAATTGAAATTTCGCATTATTTTCAGTATAGCATATCACGTGCCAAAATTCAACAAAAATTGCTAAAATATTGCAATCAAATAACTGAGCAATATCTATTGGTTTTATACTCCTCGCAAAAACAAATCCTTTAACAAAGCAATTAATATAGTCGAACCAATACAAAAAACGTACAAAGACAGCAAAGGTAAAATTTTGTTTAACAAGGCGGAGGAGGGAGTAATAGTTGCTCTATTGCGACTGACGACAACGCAGTTAAACGGATTTTTACCTGCTGGTCTGTTTGGGTTTTGTATTGGTTTGACTATAACACTCAAGATAACACAACATTCCTCAAGAACTAAGGATTTAATAACTGTTTACATATTTTTTTCGATACTCGCTTGGAGTGCAACCGACCTCGGTTTTAAAAGTTTTTGAAAAATGTTTTTCGTCATTAAAACCCACACTGGTCGCAATTCGGGTTATTTGCAAACAACTGGTTCTCAAGAGTTGTTTTGCCATGCTAATTCTTACTTTTTTTAGATAGTCAACGAAGCTTTCTCCTTTAACTTCTTTAAATGTTTCAGAGAAAAAGGTGTAATTCATTGAAACTTCATTTGAAACTACAGCCATATTTATGTTTTGATTGTAGTTCGTCTTTATGTATTCAACTGCCCTATCGATTTTTTGGATTTTGTTCTCATATTCCTCATATGTAGATACTCCGCTGACACCCTCTAATGCCTTATATTCAATATCCATATCAAGTTTCTTAAGTACTTCGATAAAGCCTTTTCTCTCGATAGGTTTTAAAAGATACTCGCATGCTCCATTTCTCATTGCTTCGACAGCATAGGTGAAGTCGTCGTAACCACTTATTACAATTATTCTCGCAGAAGATAAATTGTCTTTTTTTATAGTTTTTATGAATTCAATACCGTCTATAATAGGCATTTTAATGTCAGAGAATATCACATCGAATTCGTTTTGAGAAATTGCGTCTAATGCTTCTTTGCCGTTCTTGCATTCAACAATTATCCCAGTGCATAACTCGCTTCTCTCAATCATCGTTTTAAGTCCGAGTCTTACGAATTTTTCGTCGTCAACTATCAATATGTTTTTCACGATTTGCCTCCATATCAGAACTAGAGATTTCACTTGCGGATGAAAATGGTAGTTTAATTGTAACTTTTGTGTATGAATTATGCTTGCTTTGGATATCTAAACCATAGTTTTTTCCATATTTCATGGTGATTCTTTCTTGGACGTTTTGCAGTCCAATTCCAGTAACTTTTTGTGTGATATTGGTGTCTTTTATTTCCTCAAGAACTTTTATTAGAGTTTGCTCTTCCATTCCAATCCCTGTGTCGGTTACTCCGATAACTATATCTCCATCAATCACCTCGCCTGTTATTCGAAGCAATAAATCTTCTGTAGAATTTTCAAAACCGTACTTAATTGAGTTTTCAACAATAGGTTGTATAGTCATTTTTGGAATAATCGAAGAATAAACCTCATCGCTTATATCAAGTATTAAATTAATTTCGTTGTCAAAGCGAATGTTGAATAGTTTTGTATATTCAATGATATAATCGACTTCGCTTTTAATTGTAACCATTTGGCTTTTCCAATTCATGGAATATCGGAGAAGCTTTGATAGAGCAGTAACTGTGTCTGCAATTTGATAGTTGCTATCAATAATTGCCATCATCTCAATGTTGTTTAGAACATTGTACAAGAAGTGTGCATTTATTTGTGTTTGAAGAGCTTTGATTTCCATTTCTTTTTCGATAACTGCCCGTCTTGACTCCTCTGCAACAAAATAATTTATTTTATCAATCAATCTGTTGAAATACTCCTTGAATTGGCCTAACTCGTCAGATGAATCTGTCTCGAATTTAGAAATATCGCCAAAATCATGGCTGTGCATTATGTCCATTGTTTCGTATATTTTTCGAAACATAACTTTTGAGAGTTTGGAGAATATAACAGTTATTATCAAAACTGAGATTAGAATAATTGCAGATAGCAAAAATTGCATATTTCTGAGTGAGGAAAAACTCTCGGTTAAATTTGTAATGATGTAATAACTAATTCCTAGCGTGTCGGATTTGTAGTTAGAAATCAAATATTCAGTTCCCGAAATTATTTTTTCGGTAAAATCGTTTGAGTTAATGTCGGTGGATTTTATCAATTTAGTATATAAACTCATTTTTTCTGGGTTTAAATCAGCGTTTGTAAAAACTTCACCTTCAAATGAAATCATAATGACATCACCGTTGTTTTTGGTGTAGACCTCACCAAAGAATTCTTCCATAGTAAAACTTACTTCTGCAATGCTTTTTTCTTCATTTAGGAAGTTGAATTCTTGATTAATACTGACTAAGGATAAATTGATTGGACTTAGAAAATCTGAAAAAGTTTCTTTATAGCCTACTCTGACAGAATATTTTTCATTGCTGTTTTGGTACCATTCTTCATCTTTGACTCTTGAGTTGTTGATGAAAAGGGGGAAACTTTCAGGCATTTTTGCAGAATCTACATAAATTCTTAAATTCCTGATGTTTGGGTTCACAGAAGTAATTCTTCCGAAATCAATTTTTAATTCACTATAGCTCTCTAATATGTTTTTTTCATTATATTCATCGCCAAGTAAATCATCAATTTGAGCATGGGAGCTGACAGTTTGCAAAATGGTAAGTGCAGCGTTTCGGTTTTCTTCAGCTGTGATTAGTATAGTTTGTAAATCAAATTGTGTTTGTGAAATTATGCTTTGCTTTTCGTTATCTTCTACTTGAGAGAAAAAAATTGATACGAAAAAAATTGAGGGGATAATTAGGAAAATCACCATTAATATTGTAGTTTTATTATGTAAGGCAAGGCCTAACCATTTTTCCCTAATTTTCTTAAGTGTTTTTTGCATAATTCACCAACTTTTAGAAGTTATTTAGAGTGTATTTGTATTATTATAACATGGTATAAGCATAAAATAATTAACATACTATGAACG
>CAYJBU010000198.1:0-4445 GCA_964368155.1 uncultured Eubacteriales bacterium
CGTTCCCTTCAAGAGGTGCAAGGAAAGTTTTCGTGCCCACAATCAATTCTTTTTCGCCAATAAAAATAGGCATATTGTCAAGTATTTTTTTCTTACAACGAACAAACATCACCACCTTTGTTTACGTTAAAAATGCATCAAGTATCAGACCTATGATTTTGACTACAGAAAGGCTTACTCCCGATATCCCCGATGAAACATCTGCAATGTCGGAATAGGTGAAATGTGTTAACAATTTAAACATAACAACTATTTTAAGTAATGTATTGCTTTCTATTATCTTTCATGTTATCATTTTAATATGCTTTTAAACGATATAAATGTAGAAAATATTCTGTAGTTAGGCGATTAACAACATCATAGTACTTTAATTTGCATTATGGGGGTGGTGTGATATTGGTATGTTGTTTTCGAGGTTTGTAGAGAGGGTGAAGTTTCGCGCTTTCACAGACAGCTTATTACCTTAGTTTTTTCCAGCTCTACTTCAATGAAGTACCTCACGTTCCAAATACTTTTACTGCAAAGCGAGGACAACTATGACTAAGAAAGTAATATCACAAAAGGAAGAATGGCAACAACACAGTATTGCAGCTAATGTTTTCATGTTTTTAAAATTGGCGTGTAAAAATCATCCTCTCGTTTTAGTTTTTTTCATCATTGAAGTTATACTCAACACAGTTCTTCCTTTAATCGGGATGTATCTGCCTACATTTGCACTTAACCTAGCCATTGACGACAAAGGAATTGCATATACGATGGTATCACTTGGTGGATTTGCCGGCATTTTTGTCTTGTTGCAGGTAATCAATGGTGCTACTCAACAAGGCAAATATCCTATTCAAAACATCATGCGCAACCTTTACTATCAGAGGCTGTATCAAAAAGCATTGGATTGCGATTATCCGATTATGGAAACATCCGAAGGCAGAACTCGGTATCAGAAAGCTTGGAGCTGTATTGACAACGGAGACGATTCTGTTACTTATAAAATGATTAACTCGGCACAAAGATTACTCTCAGGCATCATATCATTTGCTTTTCTTGTAGGCATCCTTACAAATCTTACCCCATATATTATTTTATTTCTTGTTGTTTTATCCGCTATTGGCTTTTGGGTTGATTCGTTTCCAAGAAAATTTGAAGAGAAAAACCGAGATAATGTCGCAGACGCTGATAAAAAAATAGAGTATGTAAAAAAAACAATGTCAAATATTTCTGCTGCTAAGGATATGCGCTTATATGACCTCTTGAACTTGATTTCGGAAAAAAGAGCATGGAGCTTGGAATTGCTCAGGACATTGCGTCAGAAAATTCAAACCCGTTATTTTTTAGCGGGAAGTCTCAACGGTATCATCATGATTGTCCGAGATGGAGTAGCATATACATACTGTATATGGAAAGTTCTTCAAGGCGATATTGCAATCCCGGACTTCGTCTTATATATTAGTGCAATTACCGCTTTTTCATCGTGGCTTATTAAGTTTGTGGAAAACATCACAATACTAAAATATGAAAATGTACGTACTAATGAACTGCGTGCTTTTCTTGATTACTCTAACACTATGGACCCTGTGAAACCAACGCCCATTTCGGTTTTAGCCGATGTGTTGGAGATAGAATTTAAAGATGTCAGCTTCCGCTATACCGATGATTCTACAAATATTCTGACCAATCTCAGTTTCAAAATTCCTGCGAACGAAAAAGTGGCTTTAGTAGGTGTAAATGGTGCAGGTAAGACCACCATTGTCAAATTGCTTTGCGGATTTTATAAGGCAACTGAAGGTTGCATTCTCATCAATGGGTATAACATCGATGAATTTGCCAGAGCCGACTTATATTCCCTATTTTCAGCAGTTTTTCAAGATATTTGCATAATGCCTTTTTCTGTTATAGAAAATGTATCACTTAGGGTTCGTGAGGAAACTGATGTAGCGCATGTAGCTGCTTGTCTCCAAAGGGTTGGATTGCTTGAAGCTATCATGAATCATCCACAAAAGTTAGATGCATCGATGACAAAGGTGGTGGATTCAGATGGGCTGATTCTATCCGGAGGACAACAGCAAAAACTATTATTGGCACGCGCGTTATATAAGAACTCGCAAATCATGATTTTAGATGAACCGACAGCCGCTCTTGATCCTATAGCTGAGTCAGAAGTATATGAGACATTCAACGAAATGACGACCAACAAGACTGTCTTGTTCATTTCACACAGATTGGCGAGCACCCGATTTTGTGACAAGATAATTATGCTAGAAAACGGTAATATTATTGAAACAGGTACACATACTGAGTTACTTGCAAAGAATGGAGCATACGCCTATATGTACGAGGTTCAAAGCCACTATTACAAAGATACGGAGGAGCTTGTGTGAAAAGTTATCGTAAAGAGATGAAGATAAAATCAAGAATTAAACGTATGCTTCGAACATATCAGGTTCTTTATGTAGCAGACAAGAAAGCAGTTATACTGTGTTTTCCAGTTGCTTTTTTGCGCGCACTGACTCCGTATATTGCATTATTGGCGACATCATACATCCTTGACGGCTTTATGAGTGGCATTGACTATCGCTTGCTTTTAAGTGCCGCGTTTGGTGCTATTGTGCTAACATTTTTAGTTAGAAGATGTGAGGATTGGCTAAGAAGAACTCAAACATTGTGCAATGAGATTGCGGTTAAAAAGATATACCTTGACTGTGCAGAAAAATATGTGCATCTTGAATATGATATGTTAGAAGGTCCTAAAATTCACGAAATAAACGAACGCATTCGACGTGATAATAACTGGGGGAGTGGATTTGCTAATTTATCACGTTTTTTAAATTCAAGCCTTGACAATTTATTTGCATTTATTATAGGTGTTATCGTATTAATTCCCTTGGCCGTGCAAAACAACATAAGCGGAATAATCATATTTGTTGCTTCTCTTATGATTTTTGCCACTGTTATCTCCATATTCAATAGCAATGTTGTGAGCAAGAAAATAACGCAGCTACTTAACAGCAATAATATAGAGGATAAAACTGAGAAACGAATGACAGACGTATACACTTACCTCGTTTGGGGTCAACCCATCAGTGAAGTTATTCAAACATCAAGAATATACAATATGCGCTCTGTTGTTCTTCCCTATGTGCAAGTGGCAGATAAAACCACTCGGGAGTTTGGAAAGAAGTTTTCTCGTCTTAGTGTCCTTAGAGGAATTATATCAAATCTGAGTAGTGGTGTGCTGATTGCGGCTTCATATTTATTCATTGTTGCGCGAGCGGTAACGGGGTCCGTGTCCGTGGGCAACATTATACTCCTTACAAGCTCCATATATAATATGGTTGAAGGATTTCGTGCTTTGAGTGAAACTACATGTCAAATGTTAGATCAATCAGACAGGCTTGAAAGCACGCTGGAATTCTTGGCCTTGCCTACTGTAAAACATCAAGGCACGAGTCAAATAGGTAATCTCGAACAATACGATATCGAGTTTAAGAATGTTTCTTTCAAGTATCCCGGCAACGAAAAATTTGCTTTGAAAAACCTATCTATCAAACTAACATCTGGGAAAAAGCATGCCATCGTGGGCATGAATGGAAGTGGCAAAACGACTATGATTAAGCTACTGTGCCGCCTATACGACCCATCCGAAGGGGAAATAACACTCAACGGAGTGAACATCAATTCTTTTGATTACGATCAATATACGAAGATATTTTCTGTTGTCTTTCAAGATTTCATATTGCTGTCATTCGGATTGGGCGAAAACTTAGCCTGTAAAGAAGATTATTCCGAAAGTCTTGCTACGGAAGTGCTGGAAAAAGCAAGGTTCGCAGAGCGTTTGAAAACGATGCCTAATGGACTTAAATCTTACCTCTACAATGATTTTGATGAGGGTGTTGAGGTATCCGGCGGAGAAGCACAAAAAATTGCTTTGGCTCGTGCATTGTATAAAAATTCTCCTTTTGTCATCTTGGATGAACCTACATCAGCACTAGATCCGATTGCCGAGCATGAAATTTACAGCAATTTTAATTCCATCTCCGGAACCAAGACCGTTGTATATATATCGCATCGCTTGTCAAGCTGTCGATTTTGTGATCAAATTGCCGTGTTCAACAGCGGTGAGCTCGTGCAACTCGGCAATCACGATACCTTAGTAAAAGATAAATCCGGAAAATATTTTGAGCTATGGACTGCGCAAGCCCAATATTACAGTGAATCTAATTCTTATTCTTGACGCTGAAATAATGCAAAATAGTGTGCATCAGCAAATTTCAGCTGGGCACAAGCTGTGTCAATGTTAAACTCTGGGGAAATAATGCTTTTCATAGTAAAACATCCATAACTTTTCTGTCGCTTCGTGACATCTTCGCTTAGCAAGGAAAGTCTTCCTAAATTTTGGTTTTCTTCTTTCACTTTACTCTCGGCTTTGAAGTCGATTTTATCGCTCTACC
>CAYJBU010000199.1:0-4441 GCA_964368155.1 uncultured Eubacteriales bacterium
GGCTATCTAGCTGTAAGTTTTGCGACAGAATTGTTGTGTTTGAAAAAGGTGAGATTGTAGAAGAAGGCAGTCACGAGATACTTCTTGCAACGGAGGGGAAATATAAAGATTTATGGTATGCACAGGCGCAGTATTACGATGATAAAGGTGATTAGTAATACCTAGTTTCAGCATGCGATATGGAAGAGATATTTAATTTTCACACTTCTGTTAAAAAAAATATTGACAATTGGAATAATATTGTGTATAATAAAAATCCGCTAAAAATTTTCTGTTAATAATTTTTAGCGGATTTGTTAACATTCGACTTGATTTAAGCCATATTTTGCACCCCCTATCTATGCAAAATATGGCGAGTTTTGTCGTGTTGAAAAAAGTGTCGTGCAATCAGCGACAAATAACTGGAGGTGACGTAATGATTGAATTGAAAAACATCTGTAAATCTTTTAAAGTGGCAAAGCGAAACTCGGGTATGTCTCAAGCTGTTAAATCCCTTTTTAAGAAGGAGTACTCCTATGTAGAGGCACTAAAGAACATTTCCTTTACCGTGAATGATGGCGAGATGGTAGGTTACATTGGCCCTAATGGAGCAGGGAAGAGCAGTACTATTAAAATTATGAGTGGAGTCCTAACTCCTGACAGTGGTGAGTGTATAATTAATGGAAAAATACCACACAAGAGTAGAGTAGAGCACGTAAAAGAAATCGGTGTTGTGTTCGGTCAGCGCACACAATTGTGGTGGGACGTCCCAGTAATTGACAGTTTTGAGTTGCTAAAAGATATTTACAAAGTAGATTATTCATCTTATAAAAAGATGTCTGATGAATTGGTGGAGTTATTGGACTTATCCGAAATCATAAAAACTCCTGCACGTCAGCTCTCTCTAGGCCAGAGAATGAGGTGTGAGATTGCTGCATCTTTGCTACATAATCCCAAGATTTTGTTTTTGGACGAGCCTACAATAGGTCTTGATGCGGTGTCTAAAATCGCAGTAAGAGAGTTCATAAAACGAATCAATAAAGAGTACAACACGACAGTTATTCTAACTACCCATGATATGCAAGATATTGAGGCCTTGACTGAGCGAATTTTACTAATTGGTAAAGGTGAAATTTTGCTAGATGGAACGCTTAAAGAATTGAAAAACCGTAATTCTACTAGTAAAACGATAACAATAGACTTTGAGGCAACAAATGAAAAGGAAAAAATTGTTTTTCCTAAAGGAGCTAGGATATTAAAGCATCTTTCTGGTTACATGGAAGTTGAAATAGACACTTCTGCAGTTTCTGTGTCTGCAATAATATCTGAAATTTCATCAAAATTGAATGTTTCGGATATTTCTATCAGTTCAACCACGGCAGAAGAAATGGTGGTTTCTCTTTATGAGGAATTTGAAATATGATTGACGGATGTAATATAGAAAGGTTGGTTTAGTGTGAGGAAATATTACTCTTTTTTTAAGATTCGATTTTTTACAGGTCTACAATATAGAGCTGCCGCTTGGGGAGGAATTGCAACTCAATTTGCATGGGGAATAATGACATTGCTTATGTTTTGGGCATTTTATCAAAGCGGAGCAAATGCATTTCCGATGGAGTTTTCGCAACTTGCAAGTTACATATGGTTACAACAAGCAATGCTTGCAATGTATATGACATGGTATTTTGACAATGACATTTTCGAGTCGATAATTGACGGAAATGTCTCTTATGAATTGTGCAGACCCTTGGACATATATTCAATGTGGTTCACAAAAAATGTTGCAACAAGACTTTCAAGAGTGCTTTTGAGATTTTTACCAATAGTTATTTTTTCTGCATTTTTGCCACACCCATTTAATTTGTCTGCACCAATTGATATAGTTACTGCTGTGATATTTATTTTTTCTGCAGTGGTTGGAATGTTGGTTTTGGTGGCGTTCACAATGCTGATATATCTAGCAGCGTTTTTCACAATTTCCGCAAGAGGAATGAGACTGTTGATAGTAGCTATGTTAGAGTTTTTTACAGGTGCTCTAGTTCCCATACCATTTTTCCCCGAAGAATTACAGATGGTATTGAACATTCTTCCGTTTGCGTCCGTTCAAAGTACACCCTTTTTGATTTATGTGGGTGAAATAGCAAGCAGTGAAGTAGTTACTCCATTGGTGTTGCAACTTTCTTGGCTGATAGCTCTAGTATTAATTGGCAAGTTAGTTTCTGCAAATGCCTTGAAAAAAGTAGTAGTACAAGGAGGGTGAAAAATGAGTGTTTATCTAAAATTTGTCTCAATGTTTATCAAATGCGAAATGCAGTACAAAACGTCTTTTTTTATGCTTATTATAGGTCAGTTTTTGGTTTCCTTTACTACGTTTTTCAGCGTGTATTTTATTTTTGAAAGATTTAATACAGTTAACGGATTTACATTTTCGCAAACGCTGCTTTGTTTCTCAATTTTGTTAATGGCTTATTCTTTGGCAGAGGTTTTTGTAAGAGGATTTGACCGTTTTCCTACTTTAATAAGAAGCGGGCAACTAGACAGAATTTTAATCAGACCCAGAAATGTGGTTTTTCAAGTGTTAACTTCGAACATTGACTTCTCTCGATTTGGCAGATTTTTTCAAGGCGTGATTATGCTTGTTTATGCAATCATGCAAAGTGGAGTTATATGGACACATGATAAGATTTTCACGATGGTTTTAATGTTATTAGGCGGATTTGTTGTGTTCTCGGGACTTTTCATGCTCTATGCTGGAATGAGCTTTTTTACAATCGAGGGAATTGAATTCATGAATATCTTTACAGACGGAAGCAGAGAGTTTGGTAAATATCCTCTTTCAATCTATGGCGACACAATGCTGAAAATTTATACCTATATTGTACCGATTGCGTTATTTCAATATTATCCGTTTTTGTACATAATCGGTCACAGCGACGATGTTTTGCATATGCTATCTCCTTTGTTTTCGTTTTTGTTTATAATTCCTTGCTATGCATTTTTCAGGTTTGGGCTGTCGAAATATAAATCCACGGGTTCTTAAATTTACGCAAAAAAAAGCTTTCTGAACTACAGAAATTAGGATAAATTACCTTTTTTCATATGTAGTTTGGAAAGCTCTTTTTTTATTTTTTCAGGGTTATCTTTATTTTGCTATGTAGTAAATCCAATTCAAAACCCAAACAATCTAATTGAATTCACTTAAAGATTTGAGTAAGAAGTAAAGCTAAATGCTCTGCAGGGGAATATCCGGTGAAAAATAGACATAATCCGCTGATAATCCAGTAAGTTAGAAGTCCGGCGAGAAAAATTAATAGATATTTTTTCACAATAATGTCCGTCCTCTCCTAATATCACATATAAATTAGTTCATTTGTATTACATCTTTAATGCTCGCAGCAAGACCTGCAATTCCTTGAATGTTTGAAGGAATGATTAATTTTGTTGCTTTTCCATCTGCAATTTTTTCAAATGCTTCTAAGCTTTTAAGTGCAATTACTGCTTCTGTTGGGCTAGCAGCATTAATCATCTTAATCGAATCTGCTAATGCCTCTTGAACTGCCCTGATAGCTTCTGCTTCACCTTGTGCTTCTCTGATTTTTGTTTCTTTTACAGCTTCTGCTTTTAAAATCGCAGATTCTTTATGCCCCTCGGCAATCAAGATAGCACTGCTTTTTTCTCCTTCAGCGTCAAGGATTTTAGCTCGGCGTTCACGCTCTGCTTTCATTTGTCTTTCCATTGCGTTTTGAATTTCTTTTGGAGGAATTATATTTTTTAATTCAACACGATTTACTTTAATTCCCCAAGGGTCAGTAGCTTCGTCGAGTATAACACGGATTTTGGAGTTAATAACATCTCTTGAAGTTAAAGTGCTGTCAAGCTCTAAATCACCAATGATGTTTCTTAATGTAGTAGCTGTTAAGTTTTCAATTGCAGATAACGGATGATCTACACCGTATGTATAAAGTTTTGAGTCTGTAATTTCAAAATAAACAACAGTGTCAATTTGCATAGTTACATTGTCTTTAGTGATTACCGGTTGAGGGGGAAAATCTACAACTTGTTCTTTTAAATTAACTTGTTTAGCGATTCTGTCAATAAAAGGTATTTTTATGTGCAGTCCTCTTTGCCAAACGGAATGAAACGCTCCAACTCTCTCGATAACATATGAATGTGCTTGTGGAACTACTTTGATATTTGCAATAAATATAATCAAAATAATTACAATGATAGAAACTGGAATAATAATAGGCAACAATTCTTCGAATTCAGGCATAATATACCCTCCCTTTCTTTTTTAACGCGATAAGTCATGTCTTGATAGATGCAATACACTACGGGAAAATCAAAACAACTGCAAAACTCATAAATATATGAGTTTTCTCTTTAATTGCTGTGCGAGTGAAGTCGAAATATAACAGTTCATTTAAGACACAGTGTCACATTTTTTTACACATAACTTATT
>CAYJBU010000200.1:0-3675 GCA_964368155.1 uncultured Eubacteriales bacterium
CGTCCCTACATGGTTATCTTTCTCTGACTTCGCCTACATACTTTGGGGATTATAACAATCTAATTCCCATTTAATTATATTTGTATCTATATATTGCCATATCTTTTGATATGACCTCTCATTTCTAATAACATGGTCATGAAATGACCTTTGCCAAATTTCGCCCATCTGAATATTTTTCTCTTTGCATATTCTCAAATATTCAATTGAAACATACGATTTATAACTACCTACTATTTCTTGTAGGGACGCCCCTTGCGGGTGTCCGTGGGTATGTAAATCCTGTATTGTTATAATCGCATGTATATGATTTGGCATAACAACAAATTTATCAACTTTAATTTTATACTTTTCTTCAATAAATTTTATTTTTTCAATTGCTATTTTACCTAAATGTGTGTATTTTATTTTTGGACACCCGCACAAGCGAATTTTATTCGCTTCGGCGTCCCTACATGGGTTATCTTGGTTTATCGGACAATCGCAGTCTACACCAGAGATAATTTCACCGAAAATACACTTTTTACTAAATGAACATATAGTTATAAAATATGCTCCATTTGTTCTGTAATCATAATTTTGCAATCTAAATTTTTTTCTATTAGGAAAAAGAATTTCCATATCATACATTACTGAGAAAAAATCCCTCTTAACTTATCAGGTGTAACAGATTTTTTGGCTGCAATTTCATTTTCTTTCATTGCGTCAAAAATTTCTTTTCGCCACACCTTAAATTTTTTTGGAGCATTAATTCCCAACTGCGCTTGCTTTTTGTTACCCATCATCGAAACTTCTGTCAAAGTTATTTCAATTAATTCTCCACTAACTTCTATAACAAAAGACTCGTTTTTGCGCCTTGTAATCATCAACATTTCATTCTCCCCCTTGTTGCATTAAATAATGTCTAATGGGGTATTCGTCTTGTAAAATGATTTGAAAGCCTTTTTTGTTTGTTTCATCTATCACAACAGGACTTTTTAAGTTAATCGTCGATTTGGTGATGTCGTCTGAAATTGAGCAGATTACGAAAACACTTTGACCCTCGCCATATGGCTCTGGGATTATCGGATTATAAAAATCTGATATCATGTTAGTTTCTAGCAAGATGAAACACAAGTTTTCATCTTCAACCGATTGTAACCAAACAAAAGGAGAAACACCTTCATCGTCGTGGAGTAATAGATATTTTGTATATTCTTCAAATCCGAATGGTGGTTGAGAAAAATGTATAACATCCTCTTCCCTATATTCAAATTCTCCAAAATCACGAGTTTTGCATATCATTAAGATTGCTCCTCTCCCGTTCATAAGTAATTATACTACGTTTTTTTATAAACTAAATAGCTAATCAATAATTTAATTTTTATTTTTTTATTATATTTTGCATTATGTTTTAAGAGAAATATAAATGCAACTTGGTGGTTTGTTTTCGGACAGGCGTGGCAGCCTGTCCGTACAATCTATTAAATTCTAAATTCTGAAACAAGTGTGTTCATTCTATCTGCTTGACGTGATAACTCGTCGCTAACAGCTGCACTCTCTTCACTTGTTGCAGTGTTTGTTTGAACAACAGAAGAAATTTGGTCTACGCTATAGCTAATCTCGCTAATACCTTGTGATTGCTCTTGAGAAGCAACAGCAATTTTTTCAATTATTCCAATTACATCTTTAGCTTTGCTTGCAACTTGCTTAAATGCATCATTTGTTCTGTTTGCAAGGTCGGTTCCCCTTGAAACTGCGCCAAGCGAATTTTCAATCAATGCAGCTGTGTCCTTTGCAGCTTCAGCAGATCTACCGGCTAGCGTTCTAACTTCTGCAGCAACGACAGTGAACCCTTTACCGGCTTGTCCTGCACGTGCAGCCTCAACCGCAGCATTTAAAGCCAGTAAGTTTGTTTGGAATGCGATGTCATCAATTGTTTTGATGATTTTTTCAATGTCAGCAGAAAATCTTGCGATATCATTAATCGCAACCATCAATTGATTCATTTCAGTGGTGCTCTCGTCAATAACAACACCAACTTCTTTTGCTAAATCATCTGCGTGTCTTGCATTTTCTGTGTTTTCTGTAACTCTTTGTGAAATGCTAGAAATATTAATAGATAAATCGTCTACACTGCTAGATTGTTCGAGCGAACCTCTAACAAATGCTTGAGCACCCTCGGAAACTTGGAAAGTTCCTTGTGCAACTTCATCACTTGAACTTTTAATATCAACTAAAGTCTGTCTAACAAGTTCAATTAATTGAGAAATTGATTCTTCAATTATTCCAAATTCTCCATTTGATTTTTTACTGATTGATACAGAGAAATTTTTATTTGCTAATTGTTTTGAGCATGAACCAATAGCGTCAATCATGTCTCTTAGCTGCCTTGTAGAATAAGAAAGACTTTGAGATAAACCATGAATTTCGGCTAGCTTGTAATCTCCACCAAAGTCGAGTCTCAAGTTACCGTTTGCAAGTTTGTCACTCTCAACAGCAAATTTTTCCAACGGTTTTGCAATGTTTTTAATCAAGTAAGAAACTATTGAGAACACCAGAATAAATACAGCAATTAAAATTACAATACAAAATGCTAGGCATATGTAAACAACTGAATCCAAATCTTGTTCCGCTTGCGCAATTGCATCGTCCATTACAATATTTTGCTTTTCAATAGCCGCAGTTACTGCGTCAACAGCAGGGTCTATTTGATTTTTTATTATCTCTGATTTTTGCTCAATATCATCATCTGATAATGCAAGAATTAATTCTGCTGCTTTGTGTAGTTGACTGTGAACAGGCTCTACTTCTGCGATAAAATCAACAAAATACTCATCAGTTCTAAGGTCGCTTTCATAAATTAAATGGCCTAAAGAACACTGAGTCGGGTCTATTGTTCCGTCAAAAGGCTCGTCAAAAAGTGCATTGTGTAATACATCTTCATACCAATTGTGATGTAAAGCAGTTGCCTGATACAGCAACTCTTTATTTGCATTTCTATGTGCAACTTCATCTTTTGTAGAAATAATCAGAATAACCGCTACGACAACCAAAGTAAAAAAAGCTAATACTAATCCTCCTATGCTGAGTAGTCGAAGTTTCATTGCAGAACTTATACTTGGTCTATTATCTCCCATATTCATACTTCCCTTCAAAATTTATCTTGCTTTTTGTCTTTTAATGCTTTCTCTTTGTAATTCAAAAATTGCTTTTGATAAACGATCATTTTCCTTTTGCTGCATATCCTCAATTGAACATCTATATATGTATACATTTCTGTTAGGAAGTTGCTGTTTGTCAATTATCCTACATTTAAAATTAAACGGTAAATCACTCTTAATTAAATGCAAATCTTTAATATCAATTAAGTCAGTTTCAGAAAAGACAGCTTCAGAAGAAAATTTTACACCAGACAGGCTAATATCAATCAACTTAGAAGTAAAAGTGGATGCATCTAATTCATCAATCAATACATCATCATGCTTCACTACATTTCCTGCTGCATGCGCCCTTATTCTAAAGAATTTTCTTCTCTCAATGTTTGTAACATCATTTAATTTGTTAACTCTACACTTATTTTCGTCAGTTTCAGCAATAAACCCGCCTAGAACAATAAAGTGTTTTCCTTCTTTTAAAGAAATTTTAACAGGCATACCAAACGGTAATTTTGCCATACTCTTCTCTGATTTTATA
>CAYJBU010000200.1:3685-4440 GCA_964368155.1 uncultured Eubacteriales bacterium
AAGATGGAGAATTACCCATTCCTATTATTTTACCTACAATTAAGAGGTCGTTATTTAGTGATTTAATCTCACTAGTAGCATTTTTAAACTTTCTTAGATCCATTATCTTACCTCAACACATACTATTTATAATATAATTATACTATCTATTTGTAAAAATACAATAGTTTTTTTGAAATTTTATTGGTATTAGGTTTAAATTTTGATACTTATGTTTAATTTTACAAAAAGCGTGTAATAACTAATAAGATAAAGCATATTTTTGCTATATTAATTAAACTAATGAAAGGAGTATCTTATGTCTTTTGAATGGAGTAGAGCTCTTGAAACAGGCAACAGCACTATTGACGGGGAGCATAAAAAGTTAATTGCTGCAGCAAACGACTTGCTTGAAGCATGTAAGCAAGGAAAAGCAAGAAGTGAGCTAGATGGTTTTGTAGAATTTTTAGTAAATTACACACACACGCATTTTAAGAACGAAGAAAAGTTGCAAATCTATCACAATTTCCCAGACTACAAAAAGCATAAAGAATGGCATACTGCTTTTCTAGCATCAATGGATAGTTTAGCTTCAAAGTTAAAGACTTCAGGCACATCAGTTGCAATTTTATCTGAAGTAAATATGCAAATTGCAAAACTTATCAGTCACATTAAAAACGCAGACACTGAGATTGCAAAGCACATTGCATCTAAAAAATCATAATTAATGCCTGCTGAACAACTTGAAAATGGCTTTATCACGCTAAAAAAAGCCA
>CAYJBU010000201.1:0-3066 GCA_964368155.1 uncultured Eubacteriales bacterium
CATTTAGTCTTAACAAATTTTCAGGAGTTTCTTCTCTTGAAGCAGCAATTATTTCGCTTAAAAGTTCAACTGAAAAGGGGAGAGATAAATAATTATCTAAACTTTCAAATAAGTCAAGACCTGGTAAGAGTTGCAGATCAAAATGAATGTAAAATTTGTTAATTTGAGTACTGCATGCATAAGTGTATTGGTTTTTACAAGGAATTAAATACATTTGCCCTGCACAGAGTTCAAATTTTTCCTCTCCTTGTTGCAAATATCCATTTCCCTCTATAATAAAATATAGTCGATTATAAGAGGAAACGACATCGCTGTGAAACCAGCTGTTATCAGCCTGTAAAAGACCATTTTCAATTACTCTAATCTTAAAATTGTTAAATGCTCCTGTTAAAATAGGATATTTTTGATGTATTTTCATTAGAAAAGTCCATTTTTCCCTTCTAAAAATTCATTGCTACTACAGCTTAATCATGATAGAATAAACAAAAAGATTATTTGGAGGTTTTTATATGTCATATGCAGACGGATGGGCAGCTATTAATTTAGAGATGCCCGATAGAGTTCCAAGAACTGAATACTCAGCATCAAATCACTGGCCATTGGTCGAAAAAGTAACAGGTATACACATTGACCCACTCAAAAGCACACCAGAAGAAAAGGCAGCAGCCTCATCAGCTTTTATGAAAGCTTGGGACTATAGTTTTCACTGGAACGTATTAATTCACGGAAGTCATCTCGCAAAATGTCACACTAGCATGGGGCACGCTGTCTATGCTGATGGTGGCACTGATTATAGAAATGATATGAATTGTCCGTTTGAAGAACCCGAAGATGCTTTAGAATTTCAGCCTATGGAAGTTTACGGAAAACTTGACCATAATGCGGTAGTTAAAGAATTTAACGATAACTATGAGTTGAAATGCAAAGCAAATCCCGACGGCGTCAATATGACAGGAACTTATGTCACATTGGTCTCTGGATTAATTGATATTTTTGGCTGGGATATCATGCTTACAGCGATGGGAATTGACCTTAAAGGCTTTGGTCAAGTTGCAAATCGCTATGCAGAGTGGATGCAACAATATTTTAATGCTCTTGCTGATTGCGACAGTCCTATAATAAAAGTTCACGATGACATAGTTTGGACAGAAGGTGCTTTTGCTCACCCCGATTGGTATAGAGAATTTATTTTCCCAAATTATAAAAAGTATTTTGCTCCGATTAAAGAAGCAGGTAAAAAAATTATATATACCTCTGATGGAGATTTCACAGAATTTGTTGACGATATCGCAGCTTGTGGTGTAGATGGCTTTGTTATGGAACCTATGACAGATATGAAATACATTGCAGAAAAATATGGTAAAACTCATTCTTTCATTGGTAATGCAGACACTAGAATTCTTCTTAGCGGAACTAAAGAGGATATTTACAATGAAGTGAAAAGGTGTATGGACATTGGCAAAAACTGCCCTGGGTTTTTCATGGCGGTTGGAAATCATATTCCAGCAAACACACCTGTTGAAAATGCTCTTTATTATAATGAAGTATTCGAGAAATTGAGAAAAAGATAATATTGTAATTATTGGGACGGAATATTTACCGTCCCAATTTTTTTAAGCAATGAAATATTAGAGCTTTTAGTAATTATCAGGTATTTCTATAACCATATCAATATCATCGCTTGGAGAATAATCGGTGATTTCGTTTCCTCCAAGACTCACATAGGTTAGTTTTGGAATGCTTGGCAATATACTGATATCAGTGATATTGTTTAAATATAAATCTAATCTATTTAGATTTTGATGTCCCTCAAGAGGGGATAAATCTTGAATTTCGTTGTAAGCAACATTCAAATATACTAATCCTGCGAGGTTTTCAATGCCAGTGATATCGCTGACTTGATTTCCCTCTCTGTCTTCATTATAAAGCATCGAAAAGTTGTGCAAATTCAAATAGTTTAATTCGTTTAAAGAAAAAAGTGGAGAAATATCAGTAATCTTGTTGTTCGATAAATTCAAACTTCTAAGATTAGTTAGATTAGATAAGGGGCTTAAATCGCTTATCAAATTAGCAGATAAATCTAGCATAATCAAGTTTTCAAGTTCTGAAAGAGCCGATATATCTGTAATATCTGAATAAGTAATAGACAAGTTTTCTAGATTTTTGAAGTGTGCCAAGTCGTTTAAGTTTTTGTAATCAAACAAATACAAAGACATTCTATCAATTTCAAGAACATCGCTATACATTATATCTTCTTCATATTTATCAAGTAGGTATCTTGTTTCGATTTCAATTGCTTCGTTTTCCCAAACTATTGGATAATCATCAATAGGATTAACAATAACCTTGTCATCATCAATTTTGCTTAAATCAATTTTTGAAAGAATATTAAAACCCCCATCACTTGTAGGTCGTAATATGTATCTTGATTGGGGCAAGGTAGAAGTATCCTTAATCCAAACTTCGCTTTCGGAATATCCGTTTGGAGAATACATATCCATCATTGAATTAATGTGACCAACCGGCATGTTATCAATAGTAATGCTGGCATATGTAGACATGTAGCCACTATCTCTTTCAAGTTGATATTCGAGTACATCAATAACTAAATTGTCTTCACTATCATAATAAGCAGCAACGACATCAGTCATTGAATATCTTGTAGAACCACCTGTGGGGTATATATAATATCCATTTTCCTTTTCACTCCATTGCATAACATATGAATAAGTTTTACTCATGTCATAATCTTCAGGTATTTCAAAGTCAGGATTTAAATCTTCTTTGATTTGCTCAACAATCACATCAAGAGGATAAAAGAAATCATCAGGCTGTTCTAAACCATATACATCAGTAGACCAAATAGCAAATCTTGGGTCAATGTCTTTGGGGTCTTCAAATGGTGCTAATAAAGGTACATTTCCTTGAAATACAACAGAGTTGTTAAGACTAGTTAAATACTGTATTGCTTCGGATACAACACTGTCATTAATATCTAAAGAGAAATATGAATCTTCTAATTTTTCTCTTTCAAGAATTTTTATATGCTCAAGAGCTAAAACAGTG
>CAYJBU010000201.1:3076-4430 GCA_964368155.1 uncultured Eubacteriales bacterium
TTAATTCGATTATATCTTTTGCTTTTTCAAATTCATTAATTTGGGTAAACATGTCTGCGTAAATCAGAAAAACTTCTTCGTTTGTGTCGTCTATTTCAATATATCTTAAAAACTGAATTTCAGCATTTGCATAATCTTCTACTTCTTGATAAACTAGGGCTAAGTTCAAAATAGCATTGATGTTATCCAGTTGTAGTTCAAGTATTTTTGAATATGTTTCAATAGTATCAGTTATATTTCCTAAAGCTTCGTGTGAGGAAGCAAGTGCAAACAATACTTCAATATCATCAGGATTTTGTTTTAAATACTCGTTATATAAATCTATTGCTTCTTGAAACTTGTTGTTGTTGATGAAGTTTTGTGCTTGTTCGAGGAGATTATCATCATTGGGTGCGACTGATTGAGAATCGCTAACTGTTTGAGATTCAAGTGCGCTTGGATTATTTTCTTGGTTTGGTAAATAATAAAGCAAGAAAAAAGCTGCAGCAGCTGAAGCCAAAACAAAAACTGTAATTGTGCTAATCAAAATAAGTTTCTTGCTATTGCTACTTTTATTATTTGTTGAATATCTATGATTACTTGCCGAAGGTACAGGGATTTTCAGCTGAAGATTAGCACCGCAACTCTCACAAAATTTATCATCTGGTTGGATTTTGTTCCCACAATTCTCGCAATACATAAACCTACCTCATTTCTATAGTATCTAGCTTACATTTTAACACCATGATTTGAAAAAGTCAATAATGCTTTATATAGCCTGTCAGATATTATTCGGACCACGCCCCACAATAGTATATTTCGCTATTAAACTGCGTTATTCTCCTAGTGAAACGCAAGGTTAACTTCGTAGTCTGACTTGTTTAATAAAATACTCTACTATTTTTGGGTCGAGCTAGAAAGACTTAAAATTGATTTTAAAACATGTCCGAATAATATCGGTCAGACTACCCTGAAAGAATAAGTTTCAAGTAATCTTTTTCTTTCTTTCCAATCTGGTAGAAGCATAGTTACAAAGTCGTAAAATTTTTTTGAATGATTTGGATGAATAAAATGAGAAAATTCATGGAGAACTACATACTCTATAGAAATTCTGGGGACTTGGATTAGCTTTTTATTTAGTGTGATTTGATTTTTAGATGGCATGCATGAACCCCATCTTGATGTCATATTTCGAATTTTGACTACAGGGTATATGATGTTATATTTTTTAAAGATAGTATAAATTTTATTTACTATTTCATCAAAGTATTCCATGCATTTTTTATTATAGAAAGAATTTATAAGGTTTTCTTTTCTCTTTAAATCATCTTTGTTGTTAACTTCTAAAAATAAGTAAATCCCATCAGTATACACG
>CAYJBU010000202.1:0-4413 GCA_964368155.1 uncultured Eubacteriales bacterium
TTTACAACAAACGCTTTGCGTTTGTTCTGAATAACTTGTTATTCAGTAGGTTTTACTTAAATTTTTTCAAAATATAAATTTCCTCAAATGGCGTTTTACACAAAGTGTTGTTTGTACGAGATTTTCGATATACTCGAAAGGTATGGTCATATATATGTTTATAGATGTTGCTAAAATTAATTTGAAAGCAGGAAAAGGTGGAGACGGTTCTGTTTCGTTTTACAGAGAAAAATATGTAGCTGCAGGTGGTCCTGATGGTGGAGACGGAGGAAAAGGCGGAGACATTGTTTTCATTACCGACAGAAACCTATCTACCCTTGCTGATTTTAGATATAAAAGAAAATATACAGCTTCCATTGGTGAGAATGGAAGAGCGAAGCGCTGTTCTGGTAAAGGCGGAGAAAACTTAGTTATTAAAGTGCCTTTTGGTACGCTGATAAAAGATGAAAAAACAGGAAGAATTCTAGCTGACATGTCTGACGACGAGCCAAAAGTTATCGCAAAAGGCGGTAGAGGAGGCTGGGGAAATTCACATTTTGCCACTCCAACAAGACAAGCTCCTCGTTTTTCAAAACCCGGAAATCCAGGCGAAGAAATAGAGGTAATTCTCGAGCTCAAACTTTTAGCAGATGTTGGATTGGTTGGATTTCCAAATGTAGGAAAATCAACGCTTGTTTCTGTTGTTAGTGAAGCAAAACCTAATATTGCAAACTATCATTTTACAACTCTGACTCCTGTTTTGGGTGTTGTTAGAATGAGCGAGGGAAATTCATTTGTTATGGCAGATATCCCAGGATTGATTGAAGGTGCATGGCAAGGCATTGGTCTTGGTCATCAGTTTTTAAGACATGTTGAGAGATGTCGTCTACTTGTCCACATCGTTGATGTTTCTGGCAGTGAGGGAAGAGACCCAATAGAGGATTTTGAGATAATTAACAATGAGCTTGCGAAATTTAATTCTGAACTTGCGAACAGACCTATGTTAGTAGCTGGAAATAAATGCGACCTAACAGACGATGAAACAGTTGAAAAGTTCAAGAGTTATGTTGAAGAAAAAGGATATAAATTCTTCCCGATAATGGCAGCGATAAGTCATGGAGTAGATGATTTGTTAAATTCTATTTTAGAAAATCTTTCAAAACTTCCACCGATTGTTCGTTATGAAGCTGAACCTGAAATACTAAAACCTGCTCAAGAATTTGAAAAAACTTCTGTGGACATTAAAGTTGAAGGTGATTTATATATTGTTGAGGGCGAATGGCTTGTTACTCTTATCAACAGTGTTAATTTCACTGATCATGAATCATTGCAGTATTTCCAAAGAGTTCTTATAAACACTGGAGTCATTGATGCGCTAAGAGATGCAGGGATTAACGAAGGTGATACTGTTAGCATGTATGGGCTAGAGTTTGATTTTGTGAATTAATTAGCTAATCGCATTTAGATAGAAAGGAATGAAGCGAAATGTATAGTATTGCTGTGATGAGGGGAGACGGAATTGGCCCTGAAGTAGTGAATGAGACTTTAAAAGTTCTCGATAAAGTTAGTAAAGTATATAACATTGATATTAATTATACCAGCGTTTTAATTGGAGGGTGTGCTGTGGATGCGACAGGTTCACCACTTCCTGATGAAACTGTAGAAGTGTGTTTAAAAAGTGATGCGGTTTTGCTAGGTGCTGTTGGTGGTCCAAAATGGGACAAACTTCCACCTTCTCAAAGACCGGAAACCGGACTCTTAGGAATAAGAAAAGCTTTGGGCTTGTACGCAAATATTAGACCGGCAGTACTTTTTAATTCCTTGAGAGATGCGTGTCCTTTGCGCGAGGATATTGCTGAAAAAGGAATAGATATCGCTGTTGTAAGAGAGCTTACAGGAGGGATTTATTTCGGTGACAAGGGAAGACGTGACGCCGGAGAAATGGGAGAAGAAGCTTATGACACCGATGCATACTCAGTTGTCGAAGTTAAAAGAATTGCAAAGATTGCTTTCCAAATGGCTATGAAGAGAAAGAAAAAAGTGATAAGCATTGACAAAGCAAATGTTTTAGAAAATTCAAGACTTTGGAGAGAAGTAGTTCATCAGGTTGCAAAAGATTTTCCAGAAGTTGAAGTTTCCGACATGTTAGTAGACAATGCTGCAATGCAATTGGTTAAAAACCCTGCACAATTTGACGTTATGCTAGCAAACAATATGTTTGGAGATATTTTATCTGATGAAGCAGCAATGATAACAGGGTCGATTGGAATTTTGCCTTCGTCCTCTGTGGGTGATGGAACAAGAGGTTTATATGAACCTATCCACGGTTCTGCACCTGATATTGCAGGACAAAACAAAGCAAACCCAATTGCAACAATTCTTTCTGCTGCGATGATGCTGAGATACTCTTTAAACGAAGAAAAAGCTGCGATTGCAATAGAAAACGCTGTAAATAAAACGCTTGAAAGCGGTTATTTTACAGCAGATTTAAACAGTGTAAATTATATTAGTTGCTCGGAAATGGGCGATAAAATCACAAGTTTTATCGAATAATTTTGAATTAAAAATAGTTTAGGCTCTCTCATTAAGTTAGATTTTTAATGAGAGAGCCTAAAAATATTTACTTATTTTTTGCGTAGTTGTTGCTAAAACTAGTATTAAAACTGCTTCTCTGTAAGGCAAGTTTTACGGTGTTAAATAATGCGTAAGAAATAGCTACTGCAATAATCGCATTGATACTTGAAGTTCCAAGTTTTGCTATGACTGATGGAATTAGAGCTTCTACAGCATAGCCTTGAAGTAATCCTTCGAAAAATCCTTTTGAAATGTACAGCGCGATGTATGCTATTTGACCTAAAACTGCACCGACAATTGCTAAGACGTTTTTATTAAACTTGATTTTGTGATAAATCAAACCTGAAATTGCTGCAAGAATAAACTTAAAAATAAGTGTAAACGGTGCAGAAGCGATATAAGCTGGATTTGTAAAATCGTAAAGTGCCGAACCAATGCCTGCTGCAAGGCCTCCACCAATTGGACCTAAAACGAGACCGGATAGAATACAAATACCGTTTGCTATATGAATTCTTGATACGTCTCCAATCGCTATTGGTATTGGTATCGAGATATAGTTTGATACAAACACTAGCGCACCTAATACCGCAGTAGTTACAATTAAGTGTAAATTATTTTTCTTGTTCTCCATATTTACCTCCTTGAAGTTGTTATTGACTTCCTATATACATTATAATATAATTAAACTGTATCTAAGTAAATATACAGTTTGCTTAAAAAATAGGAGTACAGTTTTATGAAAATAATAGACTTTCTTTTTAATATTGAAAAGACTTCGAAAATTCATATTAATATACAAATATACGAGAATGTAAAACGCTTAATGTTAGATGGAATGTATAAATATGGAGATAAGCTACCTTCGGTTAGACTAGCTTCACAAAAATTGTCTGTCAGTAAATCAAGCATTATTGCTGCTTATTTGCAGCTTTGCACTGAAGGTTACATTGAAAACGTTCCATGTAAAGGTTATTTCGTGTGTAAAGTTTCAGGGATAGAAAAAGAAAATCTTTCGCTTGACTTTGAATTTAAAGAGGAGAATTTAGTTTATATAAATGACAGCATTGCAAAAGACGCTGTTCCTTTAGATATTTGGAAGAAAACTTATAAAAGAGTATTGCTTGACAACAACCTTGATATAACTATACAAGGTGATGAACAAGGGGAATATGAACTAAGAAAAGCGATTGCTGATTATGTTAGAGTTACCAGAGGATGTGACGTAAATGCTAGTCAAGTAGTGATTTCCGGAGGAGTGCAAAATTTAATTTCTCTTTTGATAAAAACTTGCAAAGGGTTGTATGATTATGTTTTTTTAGAGTCACCAGGTTATAAAAAAGTTGAATATATTTTTGAAGATTTCAACTATCCTATAAAAAAAATTCCTGTTTCTGAAAACGGAATTAAAATCGACTACTTAGAAAACAGGAGAAACAGCATAGTATACACTAGCCCTTCTTATCAATATCCATTGGGGAATTTAATGTCTGTTGAAAAAAGAATTGAGCTTATAAAATATGCAAATGAAAACAATTGTCTGATTATTGAAGATGATTATGCAGGAAACATAAGATACGATAGCAAACCAATTTCATCATTACAGGGGATGGATAGCTATGGTAACACGGTTTATTTAGGGTCTTTCTCTAAAACATTTTTGCCCTCGATGAGAATTAGTTTCATGGTTATACCAAAAAAAATTTTGCCTAACTACTATATGATAAAAGCAAGATATACTCACAATTGTTCGAAAATTGAGCAACTTTGCCTTGCAAGGATTATTTCTGAAGGGTATATGGAAAAACATATACGAAAAATTAATAACATATATAAAATGAAAAATAAAATCATCTCGTCATA
>CAYJBU010000203.1:0-4333 GCA_964368155.1 uncultured Eubacteriales bacterium
TTCGTTAATACGACAATCTCATATTTTTGCCTATTTTTGTTTCACTATTTCAAACTTATATATATTTCTTAACATCCTCTAGATATGGCATTGCTGGAATTGCACCATATTTTTGTATACACAAAGCTGCTACAATATTTCCAAATTTCGCAAATGATAATACATCATCGAATGTTATTTCCTGTAAATTCACATCTGCTATATTGTATAAAAATCCCGCAAAAAAAGAATCTCCTGCACCTGTTGTATCCACCACTTCTCCAATATTCGCTTCGGGAACATAAGCAGTTTTTCCACCAAAACCAACAACACAGCCTTTTGCACCCAATGTAATCAACACAATTTTTATTCCCATTTTTTGGAGTTTTTCACATGCAATGTATGGATTAGTTTCGCCGGCAACTAGTACACATTCTTCTTCGGAAATTTTTATTACATCCACAAAGCTTAAAACTGATTGCATGTTATATTTAGCATATTCTTTACTCTCCCAAAGCAATTCTCTGTAATTCGGGTCATATGAAATAATCGCTCCAAACTCTTTTGCTTTTTTTACTGAATAAATCGTTGCTTCTCTCGAAGGTTCTTTTGTCATAGAGAGTGAGCCAAAATGAAAAACACTAGCTTCTTTTAACAACTTTTCATTCACTTCATCTCTCCTAATCTGCAAGTCTGCGCCGTGTTTCCTTGCAAAAGAAAAACTTCTATCGCCATTTTCGTCTAAATCAACAAATGCAAAAGTAGTGGAAAAATTTTCATCCACAATTAAGTTTTCTACATTCACTTTTTCTTGCTCAAGAGTTCTCTTTAATAGAGCCCCTTGAAAATCTTTGCCAACCTTTCCTATAAAAGCGGTATCTATTCCAAGCCTTGCAAGTGCAACAATCACATTTGCGGGTGCGCCTCCTGGATTTTGCTCAAAAAGAGACATTCCATTTTCCGACTTTCCTCTGCTTGTATAATCAATTAGTATTTCTCCTATTGCAACGATATTTTTCATATAGCACCTTTTCTTTCTATAAACCTTAGTAAAATCTGCTTTTCATTTCTTATAGTTGACTTTCTTTCAATAACTATTCAAATATTACGACATCAAAACTATATTTGTCAAGTCGAAGTTATAAAGACTCTTCTTTTTGCTTATTAATATACAAAGTTTTTATAACATTTTGTATTCTCACCGTTTAATTCTATTCTACAAAGTTCAAATAGCTATATTAACGCAAAGTAAATTCTACATACTTTTTTTACATATTTGCAAAATATTATTAGTGACTTTAAAAGATAAATATGATATGATAAAATAAGAAACCTTTCTTTTATAGGTGTAAGGAGATTTGATGGTATGGAGACTTTAAGAAATAGACAACCAGATTTTAACGAGCTACTAAAAGTGCTTAAAAGAGAACCAATTAAAAACCCTATTCCGTTCGAAATATTCATAAACTTTAAGTTTTTTGAACTTTTTTCCGGAGAACCTCATAAAGCAGGCCAGGGTGATTTGAGCGACTTAAAGTGGATTGTTAAAGCTTTTTATAACGCTGGATATGTCCATGCAACAACTTCTGGTTCAAACTTTAGATTTCCAAGGGCAGAACACGATAGGAAATCAACCCTTTCTTTAAACGAAGGTGTTTCGATAACTGACAGAGAGAGTTTTGAGAATTTAAACTGGGTAGACCCTAACAGCTGTGATTATTCGAAACTCGAAAAAATTGCGCCATATATTCCCGACGGAATGAAACTAATAACCACCAGCCCAGGTGGAGTTCTTGAAAACGTGACATCACTACTCGGCTATGACAATATGTGCTACATGATTTACGAGGACGAGGATTTGCTCTGTGATATTTTCAACAAAGTAGGAAGCAGTCTTTTTGAATACTATAAAAATTGTTTAGATTACGACACTGTAGGCGCAATAGTAGTCAATGACGACTGGGGATTTAACTCACAAACCTTTCTTTCCATCCCTCACATGCGAAAATATGTTTTCCCGTGGCACAAAAAAATAGTTGAACTAGCGCACGCAAAAGGAAAACCTGCAATACTACATTCATGTGGCTATCTTGAAGATGTTTTTGGCGACATAATCGAGGACATGAAGTATGACGGGAAACACTCATTTGAAGATAAAATTTTAAGCGTTGAGGACAGTTATAAAAAACACGGCGACAGGATTGCAATTTTAGGTGGACTTGATATCGACTTTTTCATTAGGGCAAGCACAATTGAAGTTATCGACAGAGCCAAAAAATTGTTAGATTTAACACAAAAAAAAGGCGGTTATGCTTTAGGAACTGGAAACAGTCTATGTGACTATATCTCTGAAGATAAGGCACTAGCATTACTAAGCCTGACCAATAATTGAAAAGTAAATCAAAATTAATTGAAAGGAAGTTTATTATGCCACATTTAACTTATGATGAAAATAACTTTTTCATCGACGGGGAAAAAACCACAATTTTATCAGGAGCAATTCACTATTTTCGTGTTGTTCCGGAATACTGGGAAAACAGTTTAAAAAAGTTGAAAGCTTGTGGATTTAACACAGTTGAAACTTATACTTGCTGGAATTTGCACGAAAAAAAAGAGGGAGAATTCGATTTTTCCGGAATTTTAGATGTTGCTAAATTCATTGAAACTGCTCAAAACCTAGGTCTTTATGTCATTCTCAGACCGGGTCCTTACATTTGCGCAGAATTTGACGGAGGCGGTTTACCTTCTTGGCTTTTAGCAGATAACAGCATTAGACTGCGTTGCTATGATGAAAAGTATCTTTCAAAAGTTCGTGCATATTTCAAAGAATTACTAAGCCGTGTCTCAAAATATTTTTCAGGAAATGGTGGAAATATCATTGCTACGCAAATTGAAAACGAATATGGCAGCTATGGTAATGATAAAAAATACCTTGAAGAAGTAGTTAAAATCTACGAAGAGAACAACGTAAACACTCCATATTTCACCTCTGATGGACCTACATATTTTATGCTCAATGGTGGAACATTGCCAAATTACTTGGCAACTGCAAACTTTGGTAGCGCTGCAAAAGAAAAATTTGACTTCCTTAAGAACTTCGCTCCTAATCAACCCGTTTTGTGTGGCGAATTTTGGAATGGTTGGTTTGACCACTGGTTTGAAGATCATCATAGAAGACCAGACGATGAAGTTATTGCGTGCTTCAAAGAAATGCTTGACTACAACGGTTCTGTGAACTTTTATATGTTCCAAGGGGGAACAAACTTTGGTTTTAACAACGGTGCAAATTTCAGCGATGAATATCAACCTACAATTACAAGCTATGACCTTGACGCTCCTCTTAGCGAATGTGGCGATAGAACAAATATGTACTACGGAATGAAAAAGCTCGTAGAAGAATATTTTGGACCTGTTCCTGAAATTGAAATCGAAGAAAACAAAAGATTTGCATACGGCAATGTTGAACTCACAGAATGCGCCAATCTACTAGAATGTGCCAAAGAAGTTTCTGACAGAACTGAACTGTGCCAGTTCACAAAATCAATGGAAGAATTGGGTCAAAATTTTGGTTTTGTTCTTTACAAAACTACAATCACAGGACCATATGAAAAATTACCTCTTACTATTAATGGTTTACACGACCGTGCGCACATTTATATCAATGGCGAACTAAAAGCAATTAGATACAGAAACGACAAAGATTTTGAGCCTTTATTAATAGAACTTGCAAAAGACCAAACTATCACACTTGAAATCTTGGTTGAAAACATGGGTCGTATTAATTATGGTAACAAATTAAGAGACAAAAAAGGAATTATTGACGGAGTTTACATTGGTCAACAATGCCATTTTGGTTGGGAAATGGAGAGCATTAGCTGTGAAGACCTTTCAAGAATTAGCTACAAATCTGTAACTGACCAAAAAGAATTTGAAGGCTCAACATACTTCAAAGGCAGTTTTGAGGCTGAAACCCTTGCAGATACATGGCTTAGACTTGACGGCTTTACAAAAGGCGTTGCATTTATCAATGGCTTTAATTTGGGTAGATATTGGAACACTGCAGGCCCTCAAAAAACTCTGTATATTCCAGCTCCTGTCCTTAAAGTTGGCAAAAACGAGCTAGTTATATTAGAGCTTGACAAAACAACTAGCACCACAGCAGTTTTAACCGATATTCCTGATTTAGGATAATATAATCAATAATATTATATAAACATAGGCAGACTGATTAACGATGATTGTTAATCAATCTGCCTTTTTGGTATAAAGCATAATTTCTAACTATAGTCGAACCAATACAAAAAACGTACAAAGACAGCAAATGTAAAATTTTGTTTAACAAGGCGGAGGAGGG
>CAYJBU010000204.1:0-3613 GCA_964368155.1 uncultured Eubacteriales bacterium
CGACAAAAACAGTAAGGTCGAAATTTTAGGCGACAAAGACAATTTCGATGTTATAATTCACGATTAGTGTGAATTTCACGCAGAAAAACTAAAAGTCGCCTTTGCCGCTTGGTACGATAACGGACATATTAATGATGAGGATAAAAATACGATAATATTAGCCATTGAAGTGACAGACTGCACTTTTTATCATGATGGCAAGCCTTGCAATGTAAAGTTTGTATAAAAACAGGTGGCTAGAGGTGCTTATTTAAGGCATATTTGTAGCCAGATACGAAACTGTTTGACAATCATAATTTAAAGTGCTATATTGAAGAAAATGAAATAAGAGGTGTGACAATGATTAGATAGTAATTCAAATAAAAAAATGATAGTGAATTTTGGTCGAAAGCAGTTTTGCTTTGGTCTTTGTTTGTTGTTGTAATTTGGATTGCTAATGGTTCGATAGAACCTATTTTGTCACACTATTTTTATGCCTGTGGGAGAGTTCTGTCTATCTCACGGTACAATAGCTGTATACAAAAACTCCGATTATGATAACGAAACTTCGCTATTATAATCGGAGTTTATTATTTTTGAAAACAAAAAATAAACTAATTCAAACGACTTGCCAAGCTAAGCTGGCAAATGACAAATTTATATTTATGAAAAGAGGAAAATATTATGAGTATAGAAAAAATGGACGAATTTTTCACAGCACGTGTTAAAGGGTATGAAAACCAAATGCTATATAATGTTGGGGGCTGTGCAGAGGGGTACAGGAAAATGGCAGAGCTTGTAAATGAGTTTTCTGAGAATGGAAAACCGCTTAAACTGCTTGATTTAGGTTGTGGCACAGGTCTTGAGCTTGACGAGATTTTTAAACTGTTGCCCGATACTTCGGTCACTGGCATAGACTTAACACAGGCAATGCTTGATAAATTACAGGAAAAACATGGTGACAAAAACTTAAACCTAATATGTGGTAGCTATTTTGATGTAGATTTTGGTGAAAGCTGTTTTGATGTGGCAGTGTCTTTTCAAACCATGCACCATTTTTCGCATGAGCAAAAAATTGGATTGTACGAAAAAATCAACAAATCACTCACTGAAAACGGGGTCTATATCGAGTGCGACTATATGGTAGAGGAGCAATCAGAAGAAGACTTATATTTTGCAGAAAATGCAAGGTTAAGGGTAGAAATAGGAGTAGGCGAAGATGAATTTTATCACTACGACACGCCTTGTACTATAGGAAACCAAACCCTGATGTTTAAAAAAGCTGGATTTAGTGATGTGAGAAAAGTATATCGTGTGGAGAGTACGACAATTATTGTGGCGAGGAAGTGATTTTCAAAAAACGGCGACCCAAATGCATTGTTTTACATTTAGGTCGCCAATTTTATATTGGATTTATCGTGCAATTTCTTCTTTCGCAATTTCATTCCAACGGGAAAGTCTTCCAACATCTCCCTGAACTGTTGTTATGTCTTTCAAAATCAAGGCTACTGGGGTGTTTGTTTCTCTGCAAATTGCAATTGTTTCACGCAAGTCGCTTCTAATTGCATCATAATTTGCACTGACCGAACCCACAAAAGCAGGGTTTGGTTTTCTCGCCATTTCATAATCATTACCCATAATTTCAGCTGCTTTTCTCACATCAGCCCATGGGCTGATTGAAATTGCTTTTATGTTATTGATTTTTTTAATTATGTCAATTTTGTTATGCAACGGCTCACAGCAACCATAATTTACCGCTCCAAAACGCTCCATAAGCGGTTTTACGTATTCAATTTCAAACTCGTCGTGCATTGCAGGCGACACTTCCGAAAAAATTTGTGCAGCACCCGAAATCCAGCAATCTTTTGCCAAAATATGCTCTGGGTCATAGCCGTCTTTCGGCAAATCATCACTATAGACAGGCATACAATGGCATAACGCATCTTCAACTCTGAACAGATTTTCTCTCTCGTATTGGTCAACTACAATTTGTTCAATGTCTACCACCTTTTTCATTATCTTATGAAGAAACTCAGGCTCGTCTATCAAATCGTACAAAACGGTAGAAGCACCTCTCCAAAACACAATTCTGTCCCAAAACGCAGCCCAAATCAAACTTCCGACCAACTTAACAGGGAGAATATCACCAAAATAGCTTTCTACTATTTCTTTTCTTTTTTCGCTGCTTTCTTTGTCGTATTTGATTGTCGGGGTGAACATTTTTTCCAGCGCTTCTTCGTCTTTGATGTTATCTTCAAACAAATGAGTTTCGCTGTCCTCGTGACCGCTTTCGTCCTGATTCACTTTTTGAACTCCGTTACCAGAGTTATTAACAGATTTAAACAGCTCAAAATAAGGAGGAACCACCATATCACCGGGGAAAAACCTCCACTGATATATTTTCTTTTTCAGCGACAATTCAATCGCTTTCGCAAATTCATCTTCACACTCGATTTTCATATAATCGCTATTTGCAGTTAACTCTCCCCAAGGTATTTGATCTAGAATTATCATGGGCTTCACAGGTTTCATACTGTGCATGGCTTTCCAATTTGCAATGTTTATTTTTTGCGCATCTAAATTTGCTATTTCTACATATTCGCTTGCTATTCTTCTGAGGATTTTTCTGTCTTTATCATAACTTGACATATTTACAACTCCATTTAACTAATATTTTTATTCAAGTAATCATCGTCTTTTTATAAGTTCGACATATTGACACTCTATATTAAATATTTTAACACAGAAAACATTTGAAATCCATGTATTTTAGTGACATAAATCTTGCAAAAAGTCACATTATTGATTATACTATAACTATAGGCATTATGTTTTTGGGAGGTTTTTATATGAATATTAAACTCGGTTCATACGGCTATACCATTTGCAGTCCTGACTGGGCTGTTGATTTCACCACTAGAGCACACCACACGGTTTATTATTGCGTTTCGGGCGAAGCTTATTATTATTATAACAACAATAAGTATTCTATAGAAAAAAACACGTTCTACTTCTTCCCTATGTTTTGCAACTGCAAAATTGAACACAATCCTAAGTCGCCTTTTAAGGTTATGTGGTTTCATTTAAATTTAATCCCAAAAATGAATTCTGAAATTTATAAATTGTCCACCGAAAACAACACATATTATTCTTTGCTAACCGAATTGTTGATGTATTCAGTTTCTCAAAGCAGAAAATCCTTTATTCAAGCAGTTAATCTCTTCATATATATGTGCACGGAGGATAAAATCATTTCAATTAGCAAAAACGAAAAAATAACAGCTGTATTGCAATTCATCGAGGATAATGTAACCGAGGTCATCACTAACGACACACTATGTGAACTGATTTCGTATAACAAGCAGTATTTCATTAAATTTTTTAAAAACCAAACAGGTGTAACCCCCCATAGTTACATTAAAAACCTGCGACTCAACAAGGCTTTTGATTACTTAAAACAAGGGTTCTCAGTGCAAGAAACATCTGAAAAATACGGATTTTCAGATGCAAATGTACTTAGCCGAGACATAAAAGCAAGATATGGAATAAATGCAAGCAAAATTAAACTGTTTAATGACGACTGTTTCATCTAGATTTACTTTAGACTCTTCTTTCCCTTTGATTTTCATATGGT
>CAYJBU010000204.1:3623-4301 GCA_964368155.1 uncultured Eubacteriales bacterium
CTAAGTTTGAGAATAGTGTAATTTTATATGGTAGTAAAACATTAGAGAACAGGCAGAACATGATATTGAGTTTGAGAATAGTGTAATTTATATGGTAGTAAAATAAAACTGTTTTTCATCGTAAAGATCTTGTTTTTTTCGGGGCTATGTCCACGTGATTAATGAACACGTCACTATCATCTCAAATTTGCATTAAAATGCAAATTATCTGGAGATATAGCTTTGAAATTGTATATCCCCAGTGTTCATATGTAAAACTTAAAAAAAGGCTTTGAATATATTACTTCTTAATCATTTCTCCTTTATCCATTTCGTACACTTCTTAGCATATAATATTAATATCAAGTGGATTGTGAGAAGCCAAAAGAATGGTAATTCCTTTATCTTTAAGAGATAAAAACAGCTTACGCATATCTTCGACACCTCTGTTCTCTAGCCCGTTCATCGGTTCGTCTAAAATGAGTAGCTTTGGGTTTTCCATAATTGCCTGTGCAATTCCTAAACTCTGACGCATACCAAGATAATATTTATTTACGCACAATTTCAAATTTGGGTCTAAGCCTACAAGCTTGATAACCCTCTTAATTTGATGTGCGTTTTTGTTTTTTATTCCCAAAAGCCACTTCAAGTTGTTCAGCAGGCATTAAATAAAATCATAAAAAACAAAATTGACACCGT
>CAYJBU010000205.1:0-4270 GCA_964368155.1 uncultured Eubacteriales bacterium
CCTATAATATGAAATTTAGTATACAAAGCCTGTTACTAAATTTGATAATTTTAGTTCCTTTAATTATTATCTCATGGTTTGTCAATAAAAAAAGCAATGGAAAAAATATTGATTACAGTCATTTTAAAAAAGCTTCAATTATTTTTTTATTAATGTGTATTCCCTTTATATTTTTCTTAGATTCAATGCTAAGAATTGTGTTCTACGACATTAATCCTTTAGAAGAAAATAGTATATTTATAACTGCATTAGCAAGCTGTGTGTTTATAATCTTATTATCTGTTTATTCAATGTATATTTCCATTAAGAATTATAGAAAGAATATGGAAGCATTAAATTTTAAAGCTCAAATAAATAGACAAAAACAATATTACGAAGGGTTGCTAAAAAAAGAAGAAGAAACTAAAGCCTTTAGGCACGACACATTAAATCATTTGTCTTGTCTTTTAAATTTAATTGAACATGATGAAGTAATCAGATCTATAGAGTATATAAATGCTATGACAAAGAAAATTTCTGAATTGTCCACTGTTCAAGTTAGTGGGAATTCTATAATCGATATGATAATTGGTGATATCTTTAAAGATGATATAAAGCTTAAATGGAAAGGCTTTATGCCTGAAAACATAAAAATTTCAGATATGGATTTGGTAAGTGTATTTTATAACCTGTTTAACAACTCAATTGAGGCTGCCCAACAATGTGAAACAGATAAAGTAATAGTTGTTACAGTTAGTAGAATGGAAACAACTATATATATAAAGGTTCAAAATCCATATAAAGGGACTATCACTATAGATAAAAATGGAGTTCCAATAACTTCTAAAAATAATGTACTATTACACGGATACGGAAGTAAAAACATCAAGAAATTGGTAGAAAAATATGGTGGTATAGTTAATTATAATATAACAAACTTATTTGAAGTTGAAATAATTTTAATCGATATAATAAAATAATGCGAAGATTAAAAATCTCTGAGTAAATTGATGTTTATTCAGAGATTTTTTTGTTATTTAAAGAAATTTGTAACGTTCACCGCTAATTTGCCTACGTTCACCAGAGATTTCAACTATTTTGTGATTTATATATTATTATAAAGAAAATCAGTATTTTATTAAGAAAGGGGAAGATTATAATGATTATCAGATGGCCTTGGTGGAATAAGTCAAAGAAGCATTAAAATGCTTAGAACAACTTGTTGTAAAGATGAATTAAATAACAAGTTGAACAGCAGATAGTAAAAAGCAAAAGGTGACAGTTTAAAGATTAATTTGATGTTGTTTCTTTCCAAATTACTATTTAGATAAATGCTGGAGTAATTTTAGTAAACTTCAGCATTTATCATTAGATAGTATGGTGAAAATTGTGAAAGTGTGGTTTGTTAATCTTAACTTGTTACTGTAATGTAAAAGGAGATTAAGATTAATACATATAGAAGCGTACGGTCTAATGTGTTGATAAAATAAAATTTAGGGATAAATTTATTATGAAGAAAAAAATTAGTGTACTTATTGTTGTTATGATGTTGACACTTTCTTGTTTTACTACTGCGTTTGCAAATGATGTTGAAATTGCTAAAAATAGTGTTAGTAATAAACTTAATTATGATGTAATTAATAGTGCTGAATTAAGTGAGACAGATGGCATACAAGATATCGACTTATCAGGTCCTTCAGAAATAATAAATGTAAACGATAATGAAGTGGAAAATAGTGGTGTACAATCATCTGGGTTAAAACAACAAGCGGCACAAGGACCCCAATATTCTAGTGGGACTTTAAATAATGATGTTTTTTCAGGAACATCAACATTAGAGGCTAGTGATCCTAGTGATATTTGGGCTTTTACGCTTGTGAGTAAGCAATATTTGTTTGCTGATTTCACATCTACTAATTCTAATTATAAAATGCGTTTAGGAATGTATGATGCCGGTACTGGCAATGTAACTTTGTTTGCTACAGAGTATTCTTCTGATCAAGATATCATTGGAACACTTAATGCAGGAACATATGTTTTCTATCTATACTCTGTTGGGTCAGTTGGAGAAGCATATAATATTAATTATAATTACTCAGTTGAATATACATCAACAAAATATATTGCTGATTATAGTGACGACTTCCAACGGGTTATTTCTTTAGATGGAAGTACAACAGCCGTGAATGATGAAGAAATGAATGCAAGTCATTTTGTTGACGGAGATTCTAGTCTTAGAATAAGAAGAGAATGGGAACTTGATTTATATGGTGGTAGTCAAATAGCATCTTCTACAGTTTCTGATGTTCACTTGGATAGAAGAACTACTGCAAATTATCCACATGCCTATAAGCTAGTAAGGTATACATCTCCAAATACCAGCACTGGAAATGTGACAAGTGAAAATGTAAATGCTGAATTCGCTATATTATTGCCTATTGGAGAAGGCTCTTTTACTGCAAGTGCCCTTACTACATACCAATCAGGGTTTACTCAAAGAGATTATAGCGATTACACTGGTTATAATAGCATTCAAGGTAGAAGATTTGATTCATCTGATTATGCATACGGTCCACACTACATAGTATACGATATTCAAAGAGGGAAAGCAGTAGATATATGGGGTGTATTAAACATGATTTATGTTAGAGAAAAGGAAGAGTTACCAACTTATACTTTATATACTAGCAATTAATATGAAAAAGTAAATACAAATTGTTGCACATAAATGTATGAGTTAAACTTATACATTTATGTGTGCTTATATAAAAATGTATTTGGTAATTTGGCGAATTGTTATTAAATCCATTAATAAAATAATTAGTATTTCAATGTTAAAAGTGTATAATTAAATTATTTGGGGGATAGGATTATGATTATAAAATTACATAATTTAAGCGCAACAACTCAGTACAAAATTTCAAATGGAAGTGCAACTAATAAGCTTCAACCAGCTAACAGTAGTATTTCCGTTCAAATTGAGAAAGAGGCAAAAAGCACGACTTTTACAAAGGTAAATACCTACACCCGGCTTCCCGGTGATGAACTTAACCCTGCATTTCCTTTGTGGAACCCGCAGGACTATGTAATTGGAGATGCACCAAAGCAATATGACAGTAAGTTTGAATGTGATATGGCGGCAAATTATTATAGTTCAAAGTTTAGTGGGCAACAAAGTGACACTATAAAATTAACGGCAACAACAAAGCCGGTCGACCTTGGCGCCATAACTTATTATGAGGGTATGGAAATCACCAATGCTAAGTTAGATGAAAATGGGGAATTGGTAGTTTTGGGCAAAACCGTCCTTACCAAAGAACAAGCAGAGCTTAAAAACATAGAAGTGCAAGAACGTCAGCGGTATAATGACGCACTAAATATGATTGGCTCTGACCTTAGCAAGGCATTAACAGGAGATTTGAAAGTTGGCGCAAATGGGGTTTTCTTTGGAAATAAAAACTTATATATGGGCAAGGAACTGGAAAACCGCATTGAAGATGTGGCAGTTATGAGTGCCTATTATAAGGATTACTTAAAGTCCAATGATTTATCTTTGGAGATATTGGATAAAGCAATAACAAACGCTGCAAATAGTCTAGTTGATAACCGTTGGCAAGTAGACGATGATGGCATATCAAAGAGCATAGAAACCCACATTTTAAATAGAATTAGTTCATATGAGAACCTTAGCGTTAATGAGGGAGAAAGTGCCTCTGAGTTTATGTTTAGAATGCGAGGGGACGGGACTATACAAAGTGAAGAATACCAAGTGAATGATAATATATTGTCCATTAGTGAACTTACCACCATTAGCGCACTTAAAATGTATTACGGTGAAAGTGTTGTTGGAGGCAATGAAAATGAAGAGTTAGCAGGAATTGAGCTTGGCGTTCTTGGTGTAGTTTTTAATGTGGCCGTACAGGATATGGGTGAGTTGGGGCAGACAATACTTAACAATATGTACGATACACATGTTGAACGAACTATTACATATAACAACAATCGTGTGGACAATTTAGATTATAGTTTCTATAATGGGCCGGATAAGTACATACTCGACCCTGTAAATGAAGAAACGCTAATGGAGAATATCGACTTTGTTATGAATGCGCTTACTTCTGATGATTTTCAAAAATCATTATATGAAAATATCTCCATATTGTTTAACAGGAGCATTGATAAGATGAATGCCCAGTATGAAAGCCACCTAACATACAATACCCCTGTTCACTATGATTATTTTTATGTAAATATGCCAAAGACTATTTCAAAGGCTTTTGACACTAATAGA
>CAYJBU010000206.1:0-4257 GCA_964368155.1 uncultured Eubacteriales bacterium
CCGAAAAGTATCAATTTCTTTGCTAAAGCTAAAATAATATATTAACCACGGTCGTTTTCGTCGAAAACGTCTCCGCATTCAGGGCAGAATTTTGGCATTGAATCGCCCTCAGGTTTCCAACCGCATTTATCGCATTTGAATCCCGCTTTTGGTTTTCCACAATTCATGCAGAACTTGCCTTGATTATCTGTTCCACAACCACATTTCCAAGAATTGCTCTCAGGTTTTGGTTTTCCACAATTCATGCAGAATTTACCTTGATTATTTGAACCACATTCACAAGCCCAACCTCCAGCTGGTTGTTGAGGTTGTTGCATTTGCTGTTGTTGCATTTGTTGTTGTTGCATTTGTTGCTGTTGCATTTGCATTTGTTGTTGCTGCTGCATGTTAAAGAAGTTTTGGGCGTTCATTCCGCCAGCTCCTTGCGCCATGTTCATTCCTGCAAATCCTACAAAAGAACCACCAGAGTTGTTAGCAGCATCTTTCATTGCTTGTGCTTGAGCATCAACCAAAGTCGCTCCAGCCATGCCTGGGTTTCTCATAACAGCAGTTCTTTGAAGATTTTGAATCATATCCTCGTCTTCTTTAGAAATACTTGGAGGATTCATGTTGAATGAAACAACTTCAAGACCTCTTTTTTCTGACCACTGTTTAGAAAGAACTTCGTTTAAAGCATTAGTGATTTCTGTTGTGTAAGCTGGCAAAGATGAATATCTAATACCGCCTTGAACAGAAAGTTTTGCTAGTGCAGGTTGCAATGCATTAACCAATTCTGCTTTAAGTGTGCTGTCGATATTATCTCTTGTGTAGTCGTCTCCAACGTTTCCGCACACATTTGAATAGAAAAGCATTGGGTTGCAAATTCTATATGAATATTCACCCGAACAACGAATTGAAACATCTATATCAAGCCCGATATTATTATCAATAAGTCTAAAAGGAATTGGGTTTTTTGTTCCGTATTTGTTGCCCATGATTTCTTTTGTGTTAAAATAATAAACTCTTTGGTCACCAACTGCTTCGCCACCAAACGCCATACGGTCGGTAAATGTTCCAAACATTGATTTAATACCGTCAAGAATACCACCACCAAAGAAAGATGGTTCGGTTTTGTTATTATAAGTAAACGCACCTTCTTCGGCTGAAAGTTCAACAACCTTTCCTTGTGCAACAATCATCATACATTGACCTTTAGCAACTGTGATAATAGAGCCATCTGTGATGATGTTTGTGCTACCTTTTGTGTTGGAAGAACGACCGCTTGTTTTTTTGTATCCACAAGCAACAAGAGTGTCAGCATCTAAAGCGTCGCAAACAAAATACTCTTTCCATTGATCGGCAAATGTGCCACCCGCAGCACCTAACGCAGCTTTAATTAATCCCATATCAATACTCCATTCTGCACCTATTGGTGCAATTTTATTTTTGAGGCTGCCACATCGACTAGCAAACTGTGCTAAATATACGGATTATCACCATTGTATATGGGCGGTTTCACACGCATACATGAAAATAAAGAACCTAGTTCACTTAATTTTGTAGGGAGATGATTTCCGATATAGCATTTGTTATGTAGACCAATATTTTGCGACATCCACGGTTTCGTTGAAGTGCGGTGATTTTTATACTAAATTAATACCGCAAAACAAAAATAATTTGATTTATTCTATCATATTTATTCACGAATGTAAAGGGTTGTGTAAGAAATTAAATCCCAAAATGAAACATGAATTTTTTGTTTTTTCACATAAAAAAATGAATAACTGCTTTGGTTGCAAATAAAAACGATACAATAGTATTATAACAATACACAAAACAAAATACACCATACTTTTGTTTAGGTTTTGCGAAAATTCTATATTAGAATTCATGAAAATCTATTTATGATAAAATGTATTTTGTTATTCATGTCAAAAATTATTATTTCATATCGCTGTCTTCTGCAACGATAAACTTTTTCGTAGCAACATCAATCGCAAGTTTTAAAAGATTGTCATAGCCTGTTTTCCCCTTTAAATTACTTATGTGAAAATTGAGAGTGCTTCTTGCAATTCCAAGAATTTCACAAGTTTCGTTGTGGGAATAGCCATTTACTTTTAGCTGTAGGACTTGCAGTTCTTGTTTAGTGAAATCTGAGGATTTTGCACAACCAATTGCAAGAACGGGCGATTTATCGGGATAAATTATTCCCCCAGACATAACTTCGTCCATAACCTCGATTAATTTTTGCGGGCTGTGGTCTTTGTACCAAAAACCTTCACATCCAATTTCCCTCGCCTTATTGAGATGTTCTTGTTGAACTAAGTAAGTCACAATAATTATTTTTATTTCCGGATTGAAATTTTTTATTTTTTTTGCACTGTCCAAACCGTTTTCTTTTCCAGATGTATGTATGTCCATTAGGACCAAATCTACTTTATTATTTCTGCAAAAATCTTCTGATTTATCTGATTGGTCAAGAGAGTATAATAGAGAATAATTATCGTTTTCTGCAAGAGTGTATCGCAAAAGTTCTCTTGAGCTTTTTTGGTCGTCTACGATAAGCACATTAATCAATTAATGACCATCCTTTCTTTCGGTTTACTTTGAAATTAAAACAATTATACTATAATTAAATGGTATTCACAATACCCATATTAGTTTATTTTGTAATATATAGAAGGTAATATAATAACTGGAATTAACAAACAAAACTATTGTGTTGTTGTGTGAAGAGTGGTATAATTAACAAAAATGTTAATGATTGTGATAAACAAAAGGCAAAATAACTTATGTTGAGAAAGGGTAGTCGTGGGTGATACTTAGAATTTTCGCTAAGTTTTGAGCACAAACCATGACATGGTTATTAAAATGAAAAATGATAGAGAGATACTAAGAGAAGTTGCGAAAGAATACAAAGAGATAATGAATGACAAACACAATGCAGATAGTATTATTATTCAAAAGTCTGTTAATGATTTGCATATGATTAGACCTGCTTTGCTTATTAATGAACTACCGTGGAGACAGCTTAATTTCAATGGTGAGTTGACGCTACAATGCGAAAGTCAAGAACATAGAAAAATTGAAGAATTCATGCGTAGAGAGTTGTTTAGATTTAGATATTTAAGAGGTGACATGGTTGTCAGACCTTTTTATCCAGTGATGAAAATTGCAAGTTCAAGTGGTTTTGGCGTGGAAATGAAAGAAGACACAATAATGGCGGAAAATACGCACATTATGTCGCACGAGTACATGGATATGTTCTCGTCTTGGGACGATCTTGATAAAATGCGCCCTGCTACAGTAACATATGATGAAGTGGGAACAAACAAGACATATGATTTTGTTAACGAGCTTTTCGGTGACATTATCCCTGTGAAGAAAGTAGGTAGACCATATGCAAATCTAACTTGTTGGGATTGGGTCTCAATGTTTAGAGGAGTAACTCCTGTTTTAATGGATTTGCTAGACGAGCCAGAGTTCTCGCACGCATTAATAAAAAAAGTGTTTGATTATCAATTTGACGAAATCAAACAAATGATGGAGCTGGGATTGTTTGACGAGGAAGCCTCTTCAGTTCACCACACTTGTGGCTATACAGACGATTTGAAGCCAATTGACCCTAAAACAAACAAACTTCAGCTTGAAAATGTGTGGGGAAGAGGAGCGGCGCAAATTTTCGCTTCTGTCTCAAAAGAAATGCGTGACGAATTTGATATTGAATACATGATAAATACAATTGGAAATTGTGGACTAGTGTATTATGGTTGCTGTGAACAGCTCGATACACAAATTGATATTGTGGAAAAAATTCCAAATCTTCGAAAAATTACAATGACTCCTTGGGCAAACGTTGACGTGGGAGCAGAGGCAATAGGAAAACGCTATGTTATGGCAGCAAAACCAAACCCATCTGCAGTGGGTTCAGGAAAAATAAACGAAGATGAAGTGAGAAAAGAGATTTCAAGTATTATTAAAGCTGGAAAAAGAAATGGTTGCTCTTTTGAATTTGCACTAAAAGATATTAGCACTTGTTCGAACAATGCACAAGCCTTGCTAGATTGGTACAAAATTACATGGGGCCTAATCAATAGTTACTAATGTGAATATGGTTAAAAAATGGTCTCTCGAACTGTGATATGACCTCCAAAAAAACAAAGATTTTTAATATTTGCTGTCTTTAATGAGCAACTTTGGTTGCTCATTTTTTTGACAGCATGGGGTTGTTGCATTAAGGAATTTTCTCGTCAAATTGCATAAACTGAATTAGGTGTT
>CAYJBU010000207.1:0-4175 GCA_964368155.1 uncultured Eubacteriales bacterium
AAACAGAAGCTATGACAATGGGTGACAGAATCGTTGTTATGAAAGATGGATTTATCCAACAAGTTGATACTCCTCAACATCTATATGATTTACCAGTTAATGAATTTGTTGCTGGATTCATGGGTTCACCTCAAATGAACTTCATCGATGCTAAACTTTCAAAAGAAGGAAACAATTTCTACTTAACATTTGGTTCAACTAAAGTTGCTATTCCTGCTGAAAAAGCTGCTGGCGCAGATGTTGATTTAAACACTTATGTTGGTAAAGAAGTAGTATTCGGTATTCGTCCAGAAGACGTGCATGACGAGCCTGAAATCATCGAAAGATGGTCAAATGCTGTTTCAACTGCAGAAGTTGAAGTTACAGAGCTTATGGGTGCTGAAACATATCTATACCTAAACTGCGAAGGTAATGCAATTACTGCTCGTGTTGATCCATCATCTAAATCAAAACCAGGTGACTCAGCTAAAATCGCATTTAAAATGAGCAAAATGCACATCTTTGACAAGGAAACAGAGGTTACTATCCTTAACTAAGCCTTTATTTTGACTTAAGAAGAGTGTCTCAGAAAAAGAGGCACTCTTTTTTAACAAAAAAGACTTGATTTTTTTGTTGATATTGTGTAGAATATATTTAAAAGTTTATTTGTAATTCACAAATATTATTATTGTTATGGATAATCACATAAAGGAGTGTTAATATGTCCAATAGAATGTTTCAAAATGTAATTCATCAAATGAAAGATTCGGTAGACAGAGTGATAGGTGTCATCGATGAAACTGCAATGATTATTGCGTGCAGTGATGTTTCTTTGATAAGCGAAAATGCAAGCGGAGTAACTGCTGAAGATTTCTCAACCGGCGTGCCATTTGTTATAGGGTCTTATACCTATAATGTTTTCTCAGGTGCTGGAAAATCCGAGAATGCAGTATTTGTATCCGGAAGCGACCAAGAGGCTGCCAAACTTTCACAAATCCTCTCCGTTTCTTTAAGCAATATCAAACAATATTATGATGAGAAGTATGACAAGAGCAATTTTATTAAGAATGTAATTCTTGATAACATTCTCTCAGGAGATATCTATCTGAAAAGCCGTGAGCTTCATTTTAGCGTTGATGTATCTCGTGTGTGTATGTTAATTAAAATTTCCAACCGCACTGATGTGTCCGTTTATGATGTGCTACACAACTTATTCCCTGATAAGAACAAAGATTTTGTTATTAATATTAACGAAACTGATATTGCTCTAGTAAAAGAAATCAAATCAAATATTGACCCGAAAGATATCGAAAAACTTGCAAGTTCTATTGTTGACACTCTTTCCAGTGAATTCTATACTCATTGCACAGTTGGTATTGGTACGGTTGTTGAAGGTATCAAAGAATTAGCTCGTTCTTTCAAAGAAGCTCAAGTAGCCTTGGAAGTTGGTAAAGTATTTGATACAGAAAAAACTATTGTACGTTATGATAATCTTGGAATTGCAAGACTTATATATCAATTACCAACTACTCTTTGTGGAATTTTCTTGAAGGAAGTTTTCAAAAGAGGATCAATTGAATCTCTTGACCACGAAACTTTATTTACAATACAAAAATTCTTCGAAAATAACCTGAACGTTTCCGAGACTTCTCGTAAGCTTTTTGTTCACAGAAACACATTAGTTTACAGACTTGAGAAAATTAAGAAAATTACAGGTTTGGATTTAAGAGAATTTGAAGATGCTATAGTATTTAAAGTTGCTTTGATGGTTAAAAAATATCTAAGCTCAAGTCCAACTAAATTTTAATAATTGAATTATTTTAACTGTAAAATCTAGATTTGAGCATAGTTTGTAGTTTACAAAACATATTGTAAGGATAAGTGAAGGCCTATCCTAAGTGATTGTATTTATTTTCTAGTTCAATCATTTATGAATGGCCTTAGTTTTCCTTACTTTTTTTTGCATATTTTGTACAATTGAATTGAAATCAAATTATTTAAGAGGAAAGGGTGTATCGCTGATATAAAATTAGATAGTTAAATTTTATATCTGTGATAGTGATTTAAAATGAAATCAAAAAACAGAAACATTGTATTAATCGCAGGTTCTGCAATGCAATTATTTTTAGGTATTATCTATATTTGGAGCATTTTTGTTATGCCTGTTTCAGAATACTTTATGCTTGACAGCAGCACAGTAAAATTAACTTCGTCATTCATGCTCTGTTTTTTTGTTATAGGGATTTTATTCTGTGGAAAACTTCAAGTTAAAATTACTACACAAAAAACAGTGTTAATCGGCGGATTATTACTCTCCTTGGCCATGTTTTCAAGCTATTTACTCCCAAAAGATTTCGGAATAATGATTTATTTTACATATGGAATTGTAGGTGGATTTGGTGTCGGAATGGGGTATAACGCTGTCATCAGCACTGCACAAAGAAATTTCCCTGATAAAAGAGGTCTTGCAACAGGTATTTCAGTATGCACCTTCGGATTTTCCACTGTAATTTTTGCACCATTAGTAGAAAATCTTGTTAGAGAATTGGGACTTCACACTACTTTCTTGATTTTAGGTGCAACCTTTTTATTGGCAACTTTAGCTTGCTTTTCATTTATCACTATGCCAAAAGAAGCTACTGTTTCATCCGCCTCTGGCTCAATCGGCAAAGATTTCACACAAGGAGAAATGCTTCGCACAAAGTCATTCTATTTTATTACACTTGGAATGATGTTTGGCACTTCAGTTTATTTCATATTAAACCCGTCTTTCAAAACTCTCTCATTAGAAAGGGGTTTAACAGATACTGAGGCGACTTTAATGATAATGCTTACAGGAATTAGCAACGCATTAGGCCGTTTAGTATTTCCTTTGATTTCAGATAAATTCGGTAGAAGTTTTGCAGGAATGTTAACTCTACTTATTACAGCAATAGGCGCATTTCTGTTGATTTTTGCACAAAGCTATTCTCTTATGTTTGTAGTTATCGTAATCGCTTTTTGCTATGGTGGAACTTCGGGTGTATTCCCATTGATAACAGGTAAATTATTTGGACTGAAAAATATTGGCTCAAATTATGGTTGTGTGATGGTCGGTTTTGCACTTTCAGCACTCTTATTCCCAATGATTTTGAGTTTTGTTGAAAATCAATTTTTGCTGTTCGCAATTTTAGGTACGGTCGCTCTAATTGGAACTCTTCTCCAATTCCCTTTAATAAAAGAAGAAAAATCCACATAATTCATTATTATATACTAAAAGGTATCACAGAAAGTCTGATTTTCAGTGATACCTTTTTTTTTGTGATAAAATACACATTTTATTCTAATGTGCATAAAATATGAAAGAGAAAGAAATAAGGAGGTTATTATTTATGCCTGATTACACAAACGATAAATCTTGTTTTAAAGAAGCTGTTTGTATCGACACAAGACGCGTATACGACAGTTGCTCCGACAAGGATTGCATTGAAGACATAAGAGTTTTATTCACTAAGTGTGTACAGGAACTCGTAGATGATGCAACAAATGTAAGAATTAAAGATGCAAGAGTCATCACAGTTTTTGTAGATTTACAGCCAATTCCATTCAACAGAGGCTTCTATTCTGTCGACATGACATTCTTCTTCGACATATGCCTAGAGCTATTCACTTCCCCACTATGCGCACCACATACAGTTTCCGGAATTAGTATTTTCAATAAGAAAGTAATTTTATACGGTAGCGAAGGAAGCGTAAAAACCTTTACTTCAAGTGACTGCGAAAATGATTGCCCTGACTCGACTATGCCTGAAGCAATAGTTCAAGTGTCAGAACCCGTTGCTCTTTCAGCAAAATTATGCCACGGAATACTTCAAGGCTGTTGCGACAATATCTGTCATATCCCCGACAAAATTTGCAAGAAATACGGCGGAGATTTTGATAGGCACGGAAAGAAAACAGTTTATGTAACATTAGGTATTTTCATGATTGTTCAAATTGTACGAAACACTCAAATGCTGATACCAGCGTACGATTTCTGCATTCCAGAAAAAGAATGTGTCACAAACAGTGACAGCCCATGCGATTTGTTTAAGCAAATTGATTTCCCTATAAATGAATTTTTCCCACCAAGCGCAGTTGATGAGTGTTCATATAAGAAATAATAAATTTACTTCTTATAACACACGCTGCAAATAGCTAAAAAATACAAGGAATAG
>CAYJBU010000208.1:0-1673 GCA_964368155.1 uncultured Eubacteriales bacterium
GAGAGTCAAATGCGTTGCTTTTTGAAATTCATAAAATGATGCTAGAAGACGATGACTATGTAAACTCGATAATAAATATAATTGAAAAGCAAAAAGTAAACGCTGAGTATGCAGTAGGTGTAACCTCAGACAACTTTGCGCAAACATTTGCTTCTATGGACGACGACTATATGAAAGAGCGTGCAGCCGACATTAAAGATATTTCAGGTAGGCTGATTGATGTTTTAATGGGTAAAACAGATAACGGGTTAACTTTTTCAGAGCCTTGTATTGTAGTTGCAGACGACTTAACTCCGAGTGAAACTGTTCAAATGGATAAGAGTAAAATATTGGCATTCGTTACAAGAAAAGGCTCAACAAATTCCCATACAGCAATATTATCAAGAACTATGTCAATACCAGCAATTGTATCTGTCGATTTACCTTATGGCTTAAGCGGAAAAACTGCTGTTGTAGATGGTATGAACGGAGATTTTATCGTAGATGCAAGCGCACAAATAATTAGCGATGCCATGAGAAGGCTTGAAAAAGAAAATGAGAGAAAAGAGCTACTGCAAAAATATAAAGGAAAGCCTTCTATTACAAAATCTGGCAAAAAAATTAATCTTTACGCAAATGTAGGCTCTGTTGGAGATATTGGTTTAGCCTTACAAAACGATGCTGAAGGCATTGGACTTTTTAGAAGTGAATTTTTATATTTAGAGCAAAGCGATTACCCAAGTGAGGAGTTGCAATTTTCAGTTTATAAACAAGCAGCTGAAATGATGGCAGGAAAAAAAGTTATTATAAGAACTATGGACATAGGTGCAGATAAACAGATTGATTATTTTAATCTTGAAAAAGAAGAAAATCCTGCATTAGGTTATAGAGCTGTGCGAATATGCCTGACTGATGAAGATATGTTTAAAACTCAGCTAAGAGCTTTAATAAGGGCAAGCTTTTATGGTAAAATTTCTGTTATGGTTCCAATGATAATTTCTGCATGGGAAGTAAAGCGAGTAAAAGAGCTAATTTGTGAGATTGAAAACGAGCTTAAAGAGCAAAATATTCCGTTTGGGGAAATTGAATTTGGTATAATGATTGAAACCCCAGCAGCAGTTATGATTGCAGATGATTTAGCTAAACATGTAGATTTTTTTAGTATAGGAACAAATGATTTAAGCCAATACACACTTGCAATAGATAGGCAAAATCAAAAACTTGATAGATTTTATGACCCACATCATCCAGCTGTATTAAAAATGATTGAAATTATAGCAAAAACAGCAAAAGAGAACGGAATTTGGGCGGGAATTTGTGGCGAACTTGGCTCTGATACCTCACTAACTAAAAAATTTATTGAGTATGGAATTGAAGAATTATCTGTTTCTCCATCTTCTATATTGTTAGTTAGACGTGAAATTTGTAATTTAGATTAAGTTCATATAAGAAAGGACTGGAAAAATGAAAACTTTTATAATAAAACTTGGAACAATCAAAGATGTTCAAGAATTCGTTTCCATTTCAACCATGTTTGATGGTGATATCGATATTATTTCTAATAGATATATAGTAGACGGAAAATCTATTTTAGGTTTGCTAGGGCTAGATTTATCGAATCCTATAGAAGTGAAGATTTATAACTGCACCGAAGAAATGGAGAATAATATAGCAAAATTCATAGTGAAAAATCA
>CAYJBU010000208.1:1683-4158 GCA_964368155.1 uncultured Eubacteriales bacterium
AGCGTTTAAAAAAATGAATCACCCTAACAGATTAGAACATTTTAGTCTAATCCGTCAGGGTGATTTCTTATGCAAAGTCTTTATTTATCGGTGTTTTCAAAGAAAAATATTGATTTTTTGTATTAGACATCAAAAATATATTTTTATCATATAAAAACCATTTTATTTTCTCACACCATTACTTCTGAACTATTTTGTCTGATTTAATATCGTAAAGTTCTTCAAAACCCACAGGGGTATTGTAGTTTAAGTATGAACGAGGTCTAATACAATTATAAAAGGAACTATAGCCATCAATGATTTTGTGCATAATTTCTTTTATCTCTTTGTTATCTAGCAGCGCAAGGATTTTCTGTTTTTCCCAACAAAACCCTTGCGCTTATGGTTTCAACTAAATTGTAAATTCAACAAGCTTAATTAATGCTGAAAGGCAGAAAACTAATACTTCTAAGCTGAAAATCTTTCTATCATTTCGTTTTGCAAATTTAAAGGTAAATCAACAAAATGCGCGCTAACTCCCCATAATCTTACAATTAAATCTTTATAATTCTCGGGATTTAACTGAGCTTCTTTCAACTGATTTACATCAAGAACATTTGGCTGGTGTTGCATTCCGCCTTTGTCAAAATAACCTTGAAGCAAATTAATAAATACCTGTTTTCCAGCATTTCCAACGAAATTACTAGTAAAATAATTTACCATAATGCAGAAATTCCATTGAATTAAACTGCTGTCAATTTTAGTGCCGGAGTTCAGTGCAGCGGTTGGACCATTTTTCATAGTTCCACTCTCTGGAGTGAGTGTAACAGCCGTTGGCGATTTTGCAAATCGTCCCTCAGGAGTAGCTTCAAGTCTCATTCCTGTGTTGACAGGATGAGCCTGATGAATACCAGCTAAATGTTTCCCACCAGACGCAGTTTTGTATTTCATTATCTCTTTTAGCCCAAACTCCAAAACTTCTTTTGCAATCAAATCCACATAGTCGTTATCATTTCCCCATTTTGGCGCTGCCCAAAGAGTTTTCCTTAATACTTCTTCTCCCTCAAAGTTATTTTTACAAGCCCTAATAACTTCTTTTAGAGTGTATTTTTTATCTTCGAAAACTACTTTTTTGATTGAGGCTAGTGAATTAATCGCTTCGGTTGCTGTTCCTAAAATCGCCCCTTTATCTTTGCAAGGATACCCTTCTAACACCATGTCATGCGCATTTTCAACGCAACCATGATACAATGCGCTCAAATAAGGTAGTGGGCACATCAGACTTCTTCCCCACCAATCTATTGTTGCTTCACCTTTTTTAAGCTTTTCAAAATACTCGTTTTTATCCCCGTCCCTGTATAATAGAATGCCTGCGTGCGAATTGTTAAATGATTCAGTATTTTCTTTAATTGAACATTGTAATGCATGTTTGTATGACTCTAATAATTCATCAAATGAAGTGTAATCTTTTTTCTCATCTAGAAAATCTAGAAGTAATTGAGAGAGAGAAACCATAGAACTAACAAAAAAGTTTCCAATACCAGGAATATTAATGTCTTGACAAAGGTCAAAACCATAACTTCTTGCCCATTCAGGTTTCATTCCTGTGTTAATCAAATTTTGAACAAATAAGTCATCATTATAATACGCAATAAAATTGCATCCTGTAACAGTAAGCTCTGCGGCTTTTTCTAAAAACTCCTTTGGATTTTTGCTGTTAATTCTTAAATTAAACTCAGGTTCCGGTAGCCTAACACTGTCTATAGCATTCAAAAACTGCATGCTAACTCTGCCTACAGCATTTTCTCCATTTTCTAAAACTCCGCCCAAAGTCACTACTAATTGCGCCGCATATGTGCCCAAATATGTAATTTTCAAATCGACTTGATCATACATTTTCATCAGCAAACATTCAAGAATTTGCCTAATCTCTTCATCAGTTTCATCTTTAATATATTTTTCTAAAATCACATCAAGTCTTCCGTAATTTATAAACTGAAAGCTCTCAATGTTAGTCACTAAGTGACCTAGCCATAATAGTTGCACTGCTTGCACAAAATTTTGCGGTGTTCCCTCGCTTAAATGCTCGCAATTTTTATTTATTTCAATCCATTCTTGTTTTTGAGTTTCGTCATTACAATTATTTGCTAACTCATTTGCTTTTTCTGCATAGCGCAAGAATAAATTTTTTAAACCCTCATAAACAATGATTACGCTATTCAAAAAATCAACCTGATGATCTTTAAGACCTTTTTCATTTAGTTTTCCCTTTGCTTGCGCAATAATGCCACCAACGCCTTTTTCAAGTAGAATTCCCATATCTGGAGTATAATGAGTTATATTCAACCAGCTTTGATCCTTACCAAACAACTCCACGTCCTCTGTGTTAATATATGGAACTCCACAATTTAGACTAAAGTCACTAACCTTGCTACCATCTTCGTTCCCTTCAAGAGGTGCAAGGAAAGTTTTCGTGCCCACAATCAATTCTTTTTC
>CAYJBU010000209.1:0-4101 GCA_964368155.1 uncultured Eubacteriales bacterium
AAACGGATTTTTACCTGCTGGTCTGTTTGGGTTTTGTATTGGTTTGACTATATATCACCACTTTAAAAGTAGTTACTCCATTTTCTACACTGGTTACGAAAATCTCGCCATTATGCAAGTCAACCACCTTTTTTACAATTGACAGTCCTAAGCCATTACCTTTTGAAGCACGAGAGGTATCTGATTGGTAAAATTTATCAAAAATCTTTTCAATTTCATCTTCTTTCACATGATAACCTGTGTTTGAAACTTGAAATTCAGTTTTTCCCTCTCTTTTATTAAGTTTTACAGTAATTTTTCCGTTCTCATTACAAAATTTAACCGCATTTGAAATTAAATTCTGCCACACATGTGAAAGCAAATCTTTATCCCCACAAAACTCAAATTCGGCTAAATCAATGTCAAGTTCAATATTTTTCTTATCCCATTCGCTTTGATAAAGCAATATCATTTCACGAATTTGTTCGTCAAGATGAAACTTTGCTTTATTTAAGATAATTCTGCTGTTATCAAGAGTGGAGAGTAGCAAAATGTTACCGGTCATTGTGGTTAGCCTTTTTGAATTGAACAAAATATTATTTGCATACTCTTCCACCTTTTCGGGTGGAAGTTTTTTGTTTGAGAGTAATTTTGCATAACCCTCAATAGCAGAAAGTGGAGTTTTAAACTCATGAGAAACATTATTTATGAAATCATTTTTCATCATGTCGTTCATTGCTAAATCTTTTGCCATTATATTAAAATTTTCCGCCATGTCACTAAGCTCCTCTAATCTGCTGGAGTCCTCAATTCTGACATTATAGTTACCATTTGCAATCTCTTTTGTAGCATTATCAATTTCTAAAATTGTATTAACTGTGTTCTTGCTCATGAGCCTTGACGCAAGAGTGCCTGCGAATGAAAACACTAAAACAATAAATAGAAATCTGAATATTGGTGTCCCCCTAAACCCGAAGTCCATAGAAAAAAGATTATTAGCAATAACCGATATTGGAATTACTATAATCAAAATGATGAATGTTGAAATTGAGTATATTTGTCCGAATTTGAATTTTCTTTTCTTAATTATAATCATCTCGCTTTCTGTTAGTAATTAATGTCTATATTCTCACTTCTCCACTGCTTTAAACCCAAGTCCTCTGACAGTTGCAATTTCGAAATCCTTGTTATTCTTAAATTTAACTCTCAATCTGCTAATATGAACATCAAGAGTGTGTTCATCAGACTCGGTGTCGACTCCCCAAACATAATCCATAAGTTGACGTCTTGTGAAAACTTTGTTTAACGAGGAAACTAGTTTGAACAGCAGATTAAACTCTTTTTGTGGCAATTCAATTTTTTCCGTTTCGCTTGAAATCACCAGAGTATCGCTGTTAAATTCTGTGTTTTTGATTTTTATAATATTATCCGTTGTGATTTTACTTCTTCTAAGAAGTGCCTCAATTCTCCAAATCATCTCGTTTACGTCAACAGGCTTCACCATATAATCATCGGTGCCTGCTCGAAACCCCTGCCTTTTGTCATCAGCTGAATTCATGGCAGTAATTAGTAGAGCAGGCATTTCATATCCCGCGTCTCTCAAATTCCTTATAAATTCAAAACCGTCCATTCTTGGCATCATCACGTCAGACACCACTAAATCAATATGTGTGTCGTCTAGTACATCGAAAGCATCAACACCGTCAACCGCACAAATTGCATTATATCCATTCTCGCTTATTACTGTGTAAAACAGTTTCCTTATTTCTTCATCGTCTTCAACTATCAATATGTTTAGCATATACAAACTCCAATCCTTTAACTGAATTTAATTTCACTTTTAATGCCCAGTTTTTATTATATTACAATAAATAAGGAATTTTTTCAACAAAAAGTCTAAATAATTTAAAAGTTGAAGTTGAGTTGAATGTTAGTTGAGAGAAAGTTGAAACTCACGCTGTATAGTTATAATCACAGAAGGACACAAACAAATACAAAATAAAACGGAGGATATAAATCATGTTTAGAAGAAGAAGAGTTGTTGTAAGAAGGCGCAGAAGAATGGGTTGCTTTACATTTATCTTACCAGTTTTGGCAGCTATGGTGCTTTTAACAATGTTCATTTTTTAAAATAAAAAAATCAAAAGTTGAAGTTGAGTTGAATGTTAGTTGAGAGAAAGTTGAAACTCATGCTGTATAGTTATAATCACAGCAATCGTTCTTTTAGTCACTTATCTATAACAAATTTTTCACGGTATAATAATCAAAAAAATCAATTGCATGTTAAGTTTGAAAAAAAATTCAGACTACAAGTTTGTTCTTTCAAAGTAAGTTATTTGAAAGAACAAAAAAATGCAACTCAGTTAGAAAGGGTCAATATAACCATGCTACAAGTTAAAAATATACACAAAGAATACAAAGTTGGGGAGTTTACTCAAGTCGCACTTAAAGAAGTGAGTCTTGATTTTAGAGACAACGAGTTTGTCTCAATTTTAGGAACAAGTGGTTCAGGAAAAACCACATTGCTAAATATAATTGGTGGGCTTGATAAATACGACAGCGGTGATTTGATTATTAACGGTGTCTCCACTACAAATTACACCGACAGAGACTGGGACACATATAGAAATCACACAATCGGCTTCATTTTTCAAAGCTACAATCTAATCGGACATCAGACAATTTTATCAAATGTTGAACTCGCTTTGACTATTGGCGGAATTTCTAAATCAGAAAGAAGAAAACGTGCTAAAGAAGCACTTGCAAAAGTGGGACTTAAAGACCATGTTAAGAAAAAGCCGAACCAACTGTCAGGCGGGCAAATGCAAAGAGTCGCCATAGCAAGGGCACTTGTTAACAATCCTGATATCTTACTTGCAGACGAACCAACAGGTGCGCTTGACACTGAAACCAGTATTCAAATCATGGAGCTATTAAAAGAAGTAGCAAAAGAAAAACTGGTTGTTATGGTGACTCACAATCCCGAGTTGGCACAGGAATATTCAACTCGAATAATCAAACTTAAAGACGGTAATATAGTTGATGATACTAATGAATACACTGCACAAAAAATAGTTGCAAGTACGGATGTGAGAAATGGCACGAAAAAAGCCAAAATGAAATTGAAGACCTCTTTTGGTCTAAGTCTAAGCAATCTGAATACTAAGAAAAAACGAACTTTCTTAACTGCATTTGCAGGTTCAATAGGCATTATTGGAATAGCTCTCATTTTATCCCTGTCAAACGGTGTGAATACTTACATCGACGATTTACAAAAAGACACAATGTCCTCATATCCTATAACTATTTCTGCTGAGTCGCTTAACATGGAAGGAAATTCGCCTCCGTTTCTAAACAGTGAAGAAGAAGAGGAAGTAGATGTAGAAAGTGGAAGTATTTCTACTAATTTCAATCAACTAGAAAGTGCAAGTGACATGACAATCACAAACAATCTTGCACCTTTCAAAGAGTTTTTAGATGATGAAAACAGCGAAATAGCACAATATTTAGGCGATAACGGAGTTCATTATTCATATGACACTAGCTTTACTATTTATAGTTACGATACCAACGCAAACCTAATAAACACAGACGCTGACCCTACTGAACTTCTTGAAGGTTCAAGTGCTTTCTCAAAACCATCAGGCGATATGAATCAAATGTTAGCATTGTTAAGTAGTGGCTCAAGCTCTAACGGAGCGTCAAATTTCAGTCAATTACCTGTAGGAAGTAACGGCGAATTGATTAATGAAAGTGTAATGCAAAACTACGATTTAATCAGCGGTAATTTACCACAAAATTATGATGAAATCATTTTGGTCGTTGATGAAAACAAGACAGTTTCGTCAGAAACACTTTATCAAATTGGACTCATCACAGCAGATGAATATGAAGATTATGCGGAAACAATTTCTAACGGCGAAGAAGCTCCTGGGTTGAGTTTCACCTATGAAGACTTATTAAATCATGAATTTTATTTGCTAACAAACAGCGATAAATATATAGAAAATGAAAACGGCACTTTCTCATTAGTTTCAGAAGAAGAACTTTCATTAAACGAGGAAGTCATGGGAAATGCTCAAAAACTTAAAATAACAGGAATAATCAGCCCTAAAGAGGGAG
>CAYJBU010000210.1:0-4087 GCA_964368155.1 uncultured Eubacteriales bacterium
TTGCCAAACTAAACTTTGCTATAATATCTAGTTCGCTTCCCGTGACTTTCCTCTCATAATTAATAATTTAACTTAAAAACATGCTTACAATGTTTTCATTAAATCACGCAACTTAAAGATATCGCTTGCAAGTTTATCAAAACTTTTTGGTTTAAGTGATTGAGCACCATCACATAAAGCTTTTGGTGGGTTATTATGCACTTCAATGATTAATCCATCACAGCCCGTTGCAACAGCCCCCATTGATAAAGTAGGTACATATTTATAGTGACCTGTAGCGTGACTAGGGTCAATTATTATCGGTAAATGAGTTTTTTCCTTCAACACAGGAATGGCTGATAAATCTAGTGTGTTTCTTGTAGCAGTTTCAAAGGTTCTAATCCCTCTTTCGCATATCAACACGTCTGTGTTTCCACTAGCCATAATATATTCAACACTCATTAAAAGTTCTTCTATTGTGCTTGATAGTCCACGTTTCAGTAATATAGGTTTACGAGTTTTACCTAATTCACGAAGCATAGAAAAATTTTGCATGTTTCTTGCTCCAACTTGGATAATATCTACTTTTTCAAAGCAATCAAACTGCGAAAGGTCCATCATTTCTGAAATTATAGGAAGCCCTGTTTCAGCTTTAGCTTCCAACAAAAGTTCAATCCCATCTGCTCCCATCCCCTGGAATGCGTATGGCGATGTTCTGGGTTTAAATGCTCCGCCACGAAGAATATTCGCTCCACTAGCTTTAACAGCTCTTGCTACTTCGCATATTTGCTCCCTTGACTCAACAGAACAAGGTCCTGCCATCAGTGCAAAATTACCACCACCTATTTTAGTTCCATTGTCTAGTGTGATAATGGTGTCATCAGGATGAAATTTTCTGTTTGCTTTCTTGTACGGCTCTTGAATTCTTTTTACCATTTCAACAATATCTAATGATTCAACTAAATTAATATCAACTGCAGAAGTATCACCGACAAGCCCTATTACAGTACTTGATTCACCTACACTTATATTTAACCCTAGGTTCATTCCCTCAAGCCAAGTTTTAAGGCCCTCCATTTGATGTTGATCCGGATTTTGTTTTAATACAATAATCATCTACATTTCCTTCCTTTCATATAAAACTCTCTGTTTTCTACTTCTCATTTTTATAGTTAACTATTTCAGAAAAAGTTCGTTTATATTTTTATCATTCCAATTTAGTCAACCATTTATATATAAAAAATGTGCCTGTGGCTCTTTGTAGAACCACAGGCACATTAGCTTTATCAATTTGATAATCTATGTACAACAGTTGTTACATGACAAAGAGACTCTATTAACACAGTTAATAAAGCTAAAAAAGTAAAATGTATAAATAGATACTTTTCTCTTAATCATAGTACTTGCCCTTCCATTTTCATATATAATTCTTTTATAGTATATAGCTAAAGTTGTGATTTGTCAATAGAAAAAACAATTTAAGCGAAATATTTTTCTATTGCTAGGAAAATTGTATGAGCTAATTCATCTTGAAAACTCTCATCTTGTAGCATTTGCGAATCTGCTGGATTTGAAATAAAACCACATTCTACGACAACCATAGGCACAACAGAATTATCAAGCAAATATATATTATCAGCTAATTTCGCTTCTCTGTCGTTTCCATTTTGCAATTCATCTCTTACCATGTTTTGTAGAATTTCTGCAAATTCTCTTGAGTTTTCTTTTGAATAAAATGCTTGTAATCCGTTATACTTACTCTCACTAAAAGTGTTTTGGTGTATGCTGATTACCAAATCGGCGTTTGACGTGTTGATGAATTCAAGCCGATTATACATATCGGATCGCTTTCTATCGCTTATAGAATTCAAATTTTTATCAGCTAAATCAACATCATCTGTTCTTGTCATTAATACTTTATATCCATTTTGTGATAGCACTGCTCCTAACACTAAAGAAATTTGCAAATTTATGTTCTTTTCTACAACCGAGTTTAACCCTATTGCCCCTCCGTCTTCTCCTCCATGACCAACATCAATCAAAATTGTCTCTTTTCTTATGAACAAATCTCCTGCGGATACTACTCTATCCATGCTTATGTTTAAGTTATAGATGATTAATACACATAAGATCAGACATATTAAATTGAAATGAGATTTCTTTAATTTATTCAAAATCATCACCTTCCTATAACATCATATGAGCACAGCAAGTACAATATTCTTTGAGAAAAAACAAAAACTGTGACGAACAATATGTTCATCACAGTTAAAATAACCTTAAACATCAATCAGCGAAAATTTGCTCTTCTTCCTCTGAGGATAACTCTAGCCCATTGTCATAAATGTCTACTTCTTCTATTTTTTCTTGTTCTTCAGCAGGTTCATCTTTTTGATAATACGGGGCAATTATATATTTTTTTAACACCGGATAGCAGAAATACGCATTTGAATATGCAAAAAAAGAAAATGAAAAAAACAAAATCAAAACTGCTCCCAGTATTATCAAAATACCATACATCCACATAAAGTATCCAAAAAATGCAACATAAGCTGCAATCAAAATTGCCATCAATATATTCTTTGGTAACCCTAAAACACCCAAAATTAAAGCATTTTTATAAATATGTTTTAACTTCAAATCAACAGATACAATCAATAAAGGTACATACAACTGAGTTAGTGCGAACAAGGTAGCAAAGATTATTAAAATGAAGAAAATAATCAAATGGAAAATTGAATCACTACTGTTTGTATAGTAATACATCAACGAGAATGTAAACAACACATACAATGTATAAACGATTATTCCGTTTCCAAAAAACTGTTTCCAGTTGTCTTTTACTCCTTTTTTGAATTCAGAGAGCACAAACACATACTCTCTATTAGCAAGTCTTCTTGCTACAACCATTCCACCACCCCAAATAGGTGAAAATAGTGCAATTGGCAATGGTACGATGTACAATTCCCAAAGCCTAACTTCATAAAGAAATCCTGAAAACTCCATTTGCATCACAAAACGTGTAACTGGAAGGAAAAACAAAACAACCATCAAAAATCCACATATAATACCAAAAAGAGCATAAAGCAAATTCAATTGCATAAATTTTGACAATCTTCGCTTAAAAATCAAAAAATATAGCGCTACTGCTGATTCTGACTCCGTTTCTTCTTTTCTTACTCCTGGACCTGGTTTTGCATAATTGTTACTAAATAAACCCAAATTCTATCAACTCCAAATTAAATTATTTTTTTTTTGCGCGCGGGTGACATTCATTATACACTGTTTTTGTGTGATTATCAAGTAGTTGAACGTAAACTTGTGTAGAAGAAATATCTGCATGACCCATCATTGTTTGTATATCCTTAACAGAAGCACCATTTTCCAGCAAATGCAAAGCAAATGAATGTCTTAGTGTATGTGGCGTTAACTCTTTTTCTATACTAGCAGTCTTAGCATAAGATTTAATTATTTTCCAAAACCCTTGTCTTGTAAGCCTTGTCCCATTTAAGTTAACAAAAAGAGCTTCTGTTTTATCGCTCTCAACCATTATTGTTCTCATTCTATAAATATAATCAGAAACTGCTATAATAGCAGAAGTATGTATTGGTATCGAGCGACGATTTTTGGGAGTATCACAAAAAACTGTGCTGGCACGTAAGTTTATGTCACTTAAATTTAGATTAATCAACTCAGACACTCTAATTCCTGTCGCATAAAGCAATTCTAGCATTGCTTTATCTCTGCACCCTTTAGGGTCGGAGAGATTAGGCATTGATAATAGCTTGTCTATTTCTTCATCTGTTAAAACTTGTGGCAACTTTTTATCTATTTTTTCAACTTTAACTGATTTAGCAGGATTCTTATCAAACAAACCTTCAAAAATAAAAAACTTATAATAGCATCTGATTGAAGAAATATTGCGCGAAACAGTGGAGGTGCTCTTGCCATTTGCTCTTAACACATCTAAATACTTTTCTATAAGCTGTTCGTCTGCTAAAAAAGGAGACTCAAGTTCTATAGAATTTAAATAGTCAAGAAAAGCTTGAACATCTCTTAAATAAGAGTCTATTGTATTTGTAGAATTAGATTTTTGCTTATGTAAATA
>CAYJBU010000211.1:0-4081 GCA_964368155.1 uncultured Eubacteriales bacterium
CAAGTTGTTCAGCAGGTATTAAGTAGAATATTATGAAAAACTTTGCTGATTTTTTGAGCCTAACTGGTTTAAAATGGATTAGCAAAGTTTTTTTGTTTAATTATGCATGAAATTATAGAAAATTGGTTTTATAATTGTAAAAAAATCATTAAAAATATATTGACTATTTATTAAACATATGGTAAAATTTACTTTGTATAATTCTCGTGAAATGGCTTTGCTGTGCAGTTTTATAAATTGAAAAGCAAATCATATTGCGAAAGACTCTATCGGGTATTGATAGCAATTGCGACACGAATATGGTTAAATTGTTAAGAATTTAAAAGTATAAGTCGCAATAAGCTTGAAAATAAGCACGCCCTACAAAGAAAGGATGGTCGTATTTTTATGAAAAAAGAGAGGGTACTGGCACTGCTTGTAGTAACAATTCTTATTACAATCACAGCGCTTGTAGGCACTGTTAGTGCGGCACAGGTAGGTGATACTGTCACTGCAAACATTATTGTTGGAACAGAGATGTTATCAGCTGATTTTGAAGTGCTCAGAAGCGTTGAAGCAATTAAGGAAGTTGAGTTGTCAGGTTTAACTACTGATAACAAAGCAGTGAAAGGGAATTTAGTTATTCCAAAATCAATCACTTCAGCAGGAGAAGTTTATAATGTAGTCGGTATAGGAAATGCGGCTTTTATGGACTACACAGGATTAACATCAGTTGCCTTTGCTGAAGGAAGCATGGCAGAGTATATTGGAGACGGTGCTTTTATGAATAACACAGCATTGACTTCAACAGGACTTGCTGGAAATTCAAGCGTACAGGTTATAGGGAATTCTGCATTTTTTGGATGTACAGAATTAACAGACACTGGGCTTAACACAAATTTGTCGGTTACAGAGATTGGTGATTCGGCTTTTGCGTCTTGCTCAAAATTGACCTCGACAGGTCTTACTAATTCGTTGGTACAGGTTATAGGTGTTCGTGCTTTTTCAAGAACAGCTGTTGCGGACACTGGCTTGGGAGCGAATAGTTCTGTAACTACTATTGGAGATTATGCATTTGAATATTGCTCCGATTTAGTAACAACAGGTTTGGGCACGAATAAATCTGTAACTAGAATAGGAGCGTATGCTTTTATGTACTGTGAGGATTTAAATAATACAGGATTGAGCGAAGAATCAATTATTACTGAAATCGGAACGGGCGCATTTTACGGAAACAAAAATCTTGAATCGTACATAACATTACCTAAAACGCTTGAGACTCAAATATACTTTGATAGCTATGCGATTAATTCAACAGTATACGACGTCTTTGGTGAAAGTTCGGTAAAAGGTGTGTTGTTTACAAATCCGGAAGTACCTCCACAACCAGTTGGAGAGAATAAAGTTTCTATGTTTTCTTCTACTGAAAAATCGGAAATTGCAGTTCCATATTTTACAGATGAAGTGGTGCAAACTTTCCCTGATGAAGTTGAGAGTGTGGAAAAAGAAGTTGCAGAGCTCACTCAAGAAGCACCTTTGTTTAAAATTAATGTAACAGGAGCGACTGCAGAGCTTTCAGACCCTGCGTTACAAGCTGCTGTAGTGGGAACATTTAGAGAAGGTTCTTATATAGAAGGCGAAGAAGTGACAATAACAGCGATGGTGCCACAAGGATACGAATTTGTAGATTGGTCAGTAACAGGCGTACAAGCTGATTTATCACAACAAACATTTACATTCACAATGCCTGCAAACGAAGTTACAATAACAGCAAACTTGCTTTTAGTTGGTCCGACAGCTGCGCCAACCCCAACACCGGACCCAGAGGCAACACCTGATCCAGAAGCAACAGCGACACCAATTCCATCGAACAATCCAACAGATGGAAGTACATCAGAAACAGGTGACGACGCAGGATTTTTCACAATAGCAAGTATCGTTACTTTGGTAGTGGCATCAGCAGCTATAGTCTTTTTGCTTTTAAAAAGATCAAAGCTTACAAGATAAGAAATTTTTGAGAGAGGAAGGCAATAACGATGATTTTAAGACGAATTACTAGTTCAGTTTTATCTCTTGCTATGTTGATGGTTAGCGTAACTTCATTGCCGTTTATTAGGGCAGAAGCAAACCAAGTTCCTGCTAACCCTACAAGCGAAAACATATCAATATACGAAGATAAAACAGAATCACAAATTATAAATGGCGAAGTTCACACGCTTGAATTTTATGATGGCGATGAATTTTTAGGAAGCACCACAGTAGTCGATGGAAACCCAGCTAACGGATTGCCCGAAGCAGACGATAAAGTCGGAATGTTTTTTGCAGGCTGGTTTACAGATCCAAATTTCACAGCAGGAACAGAATTCTATGCGACAAATCCTGTAGAATCCAGTTTTTCAGTGTATGCAAGATATACAGATGAGCCAGTGCAGGTACCGGACTCGGCTTTGCCAAGCATTTCAAGAGATGATTTACCTAAAGATTATTCTTTTGAAGTAAAAAAATTAAGCACTGCTATTGTAACAGACTATAGCCTTGCAATTGTGGTAGAGTCAATTGACGGTATTTCCGAGCCTGAAGTAACATACAGCGAGGCAAACGGAATTATTACAGTAAGACCTGTTGACGAGTATAGAAACAGTGGTCTTTACAAAGTTTCTTTGGCAGATGGTTATGTTTATTTATCGGATACTGGCGAAGAGCATTTAGAAACAACAAAAGTGTTGAATTTTTCTATTGAAGTAGAAGAAATAAACAATGTTAAATTTGGCCACAGTGTTGTAAGTATTCCATCAACTAACATAAGTGCGTTTACAGTTGACGGCGAACAAGCTGCGACACTTGCTACACTTACAGCTGCTAAAATTGCAATGGACCAAGATGGAAATATTGTAGACTTAAATGGCGACGAGCTAGCAGAGGGTAGTGGTTTTACAAGAAAAACAGGTACAGTAACAGTTTCAAATTCTACTGGAATTGAAATAGGTTCTATACTTGCAATTCATTTAACTGAAAAAAGCATTGAGCAAGACCCTAATGCTGAAACAGCATTTATAAAAGTTACTGCTTTTGATGCTTCAACAGGAAAAGTCACTTGGATTGAGTTAGAGCAAGATGATGTTTCTGACATATTCTTTGCTCCACAAACTTTAACGATTTCAACCGATGTTATTCCTCAAACAAATGGAATGATTGTAGTTGATTTAGGAATAGTTGATTTACCAGAAGATTCAAATGCAGAATATGTGTTGGACAAAGAGTCACGTGTGAATCAAGGGTTTGAAGATATTACTCAAGTGTATGAAGACGATATAATCATGTTCTATAACGGAATATTGGACTATACATACGAGAATAACCCTCAAAGACAAGAGGACACAGTTTATGGTAAAATTACAAGAGTTGATGTTTATCCTGGCACTGATGTTTTCCAAATTACATATGTAGTTATGGACGGAGAGGAATTAGCTGAGAGCTATAATTCTTATACTGAAAAAGAAGTTACTTCTGAAGAATTAGAAGAAGTAATCGATGAAGAGGCAATTATTACCGCATTTGAAGAAGATTTCATGGCGAGTGGATATCTTGAAGTTGCGCAAGATGATATGCTTAAGCAAGTTATAGCATCTAAAGAAACTCAAGAATTATTAGGATACGATGACTCCGACATTTATGATGAAAACGGAGTTATGCTTCCAACAGCACAATTAATGTCATTATCGTCAGGTCTTGGAATTGCAAAAAGCATATTCATTCAAAACATTGACGTTGATTTTGATATTACAACTGATAGAAACAAATTAATTAAATTCAACGATGGAGCGCAACTATCTGCAACAGTTAGTGCAGCTATATTCGTAAGCCCTGGCGACCACGAAAAACCAGATTCAGGACTTAAAAATAAACTCGTTTTACGCTTTGATGTTGAATTGAAATTTATTCAAGAATTAAGCGTTGGCTTTGATGCCGATTTAGTTTTTGACCATTTTATGTTAATACCTAAAGAACTCAAAATTTCTGCTGATTTTGACATAAAAACTCATACAGCGATTGATTTTGGTATTCATGTAACTTCAATTAGAGGTGGTAGCGCGATTACTGC
>CAYJBU010000212.1:0-3977 GCA_964368155.1 uncultured Eubacteriales bacterium
CCCATTGCACATAAAACATCGGTAGTTGCTCCTGCTTTTTCAGCGATTTCAAGATTATGGCGAAGAGATAAGGCAACGCCTTCCATTACTGCTCTTGAAAAATGGTTTTTTGTTTTTGAAAAGTCAATTCCGTAAAAAACGCCTTTTGCATTTGGGTCCCAAATTGGACTCCTCTCGCCAGCAAGATAAGGAAGAAAGACCATTCCGTCACAGCCAGCGTCGACTGTTTCTGCTTTTTTATCCAAGTGATAGAAAGAGTTTTTACCTTGAGTTTTTGCTATTTCTCTTTCCTCGAAGCAAAATTCTTTTTCATACCAATTAACTGCGCCGCCACCGCCAACTGTACCGCCTTGAAGTAGCCATAAATCTGGGACTACATGTGCGCCTAAAATAAGTCTTTTATCAGCCTTGTAAGTGTCAAGACAAATGCTCATTCCACCTGCTTGACCTCCTTGCTCTTGGGTTTGTCCAACTTTAAGAACTCCGGCGCCCAAAGTTCCGCAAGCTGCGTCAAGCCCACCAGCAACAACGGATACACCTAAAGGCAGACCTGTAAGCTTTGCGCTTTCAGGGGTTAGAGTGCCGACTACATGATGACAAGCAACTATTGGAGGTAAAAATTCAGGATTAACACCCATTTCCTCGCAAAGCTCTATATTCCATTTTGAATTTTCCATGTCATAGCAGTTCCAACCGTAGCCTTGGCTTGGCTCTTGACTGATTGCACCAGTTAACTTAAAAGCTATATAACTGTTAGATTGTAATATTTTATATGTATTATTATAAACTTCTGGCATATTTTCTTTATACCAAATTACTTTTGGCATTGTATAAGATGGTTTAAGTGGATTTCCGCTGACAGAGAAAAATTTATCTTCACCGTATTTTTCAGCCAATCTTTCACAAATTTCATTTGCTCTTGTGTCCATCCAAATCGGTGTGTTGCATAAAACTTCGCCATTTTTATCAATTGCAATTGCAGACCAACTTTGTCCGTCAATTCCAATTGCGCAAACTTCGCTTAAGTCTAATCCTTTTTCTGGTAATTCTCGAATACCCTCGCAAACGGCGTCCCACCATTCAACAGGGTTTTGTTCTGCCCAACCAGCTTGAGGGTAGTACACTTTGTAATCTTTGGTGTTCTGTGCTAAAACTTCGCCAAACTTATTAAATGCAACTATTTTGCATGCTGATGTGCCTATATCAATCCCGAGTAATACTTCTGACATAAAACTATACTCCATTCTGCCACTTTGTTGGCATAAAATTAATTTATATCTTGGAAGTGCTGGTGCTAAAACAGCTAATTAAGCTTTGTTGTCACAACCACAAACTATCATGCGATTTTTAACAAGTTCTTTTACTTTCGCCTTGCCTGCTTTGCCATAAGCTTTTGGGTCGAAAGTATTAGGTTCTGCTGCAAGAACTTCTTTAATTCCGTCAGAATAAGCGTTTCTGAGTTCTGTTGCGAAATTAACTTTGCAAATTCCTCTATTAATGCACTCTTTAACCGCCTCATCAGAAATTCCTGATGCGCCGTGTAGAACCATTGGAGAAGATAAAAGAGTTTTAAGCTCTGAGATAAGTTCAAGATTAAGAACTGGAGTTTCAGCATAAAAACCATGTGCAGTGCCAACTCCAACAGCCATTATTGAAAGACCTGTTTCTTTTTCAAATTCAACTGCTTCTGCAGGGATTGTATAGCCAGCATTTTCAACTTCAAGGTCATCTTCTTTTCCGCCGACTTGTCCAATTTCACCTTCAACAGGAATTCCTTTTTCAACGCACAAGTCAACTACTTGTTTCGTAACAGCTATATTTTCAGCTAAAGGAAGTTTGCTTCCGTCTATCATAATACTTGTGTAACCGGCTTCTAAAGCCTCTTTGCATAATTCGTAATCAGTGCCGTGGTCAAGATGAATGGCTACAGGTACAGGAGATTGATTTGCAACAGCTTCAACCATTGCTTTGTAAAGAGAAAGGCTTCCATACTTTACAGTTGACGGAGTAGTTTGAATCATAACAGGAGCGTTAAGCTCTTCTGCTGCCTCCACAATTGCTTGAATCATTTCCATGTTTTCTGCGTTGAATGCACCAATGGCATATCCACCCTCTTGGGCTTTTGTGAGCATTTCTTTTGATGTTACTAGTGGCATGATATTCTCCTTTATTTCTAAAAATATATTAAAATGCAGCATAAACTGCAAAGTAACCAAAACCGAACAAAATCGAACAGGTAAATTAGGTGATTTTTTAATTGCTACTCTGTCTATTATATGTTTTTTATATAAAAAAGTCAAGTGTATATATGCAATTTAGCAAGCCTAAAAATTATAATTTGTTAATATATTTACACAAAAAATTAAAGTTAATTTCTTATAATTATACTTAATTCATCACCGAAAATTCACAAGCTAGGATAATAATATTAACATAGCAAAAAACAAAAAAGAAACAAAACCTGGGTATACTACAAATGAGAATTTAAGTTAAAATATTTAGTTATTAATTTTGTTCTCCAAAAGATGAAAGGACGGTCTTATAATGTATAATCCATATCAAAATAATAATCAAAGTAATCAAGATAACCAAAACAATTCAGTTAATCAAAATTATCATCAAGTAAATGAAGGGCAAAGCAATTACAATAATGTTAACCCTAATCCAAATCAATATACAGCGCAAAACAACATGAATGGGAGTAATCAGCTAGGAAACAGTTATTTTCCACGACCACCTGTGACTCCTCCGATAACACCTCCAAAGAAACCAAAGAAAAAGTCGGGTCTTGGTAAAAGAATAGCAGCTATTGTTTCATGTTGTGTTTTATCTTCCGTGATAACAGCAGGAGCGTTTGTAGGAATGCTTCAAAGTGGATTGATTAATGTATCAGGTGGAAGCGATGGAGAATCCGCATTTGTGCTAAACAAAGTTGTGGAAAATACTTCGACAGAATCTTCTTCTGGTGAAGTTGAGGCTTTGTCTTATGTTGAAATTGGTGAAAAAGTAGTTCCGTCAGTTGTTTGTGTTCAAAACTATCAAGTGAGTAAAGCTTCAGGATTTTGGGGAACTACAAGTGAAGAACTCGGTTTAATGTCAGAAGGTTCAGGCGTTATTATTAACGAGGGAGGATACATCATCACAAACGCTCATGTTGTTGATGGTGCAACTAATTTGAAAGTAATACTTTATGACGACACAGTTTTAGAGGCTGAACTAGTAGGTCAAGACAATGCAAGCGACTTGGCGGTAATCAAAGTAAATTACGAGGGATTAATCCCTGCTGAATTCGGTTCATCTTCTGATTTAAGAATGGGTGATGATGCAATTGTAATTGGAAATCCAGGCGGAATGACCTTTAGCTCAAGCATGACAACTGGCATAATTTCAGCGTTAGACAGACAAATTTCAACAGAAGACTATGGTTATGCACTTAATGTTATTCAAACAAATGCTGAGATTAACCCAGGTAACTCTGGTGGACCTCTTCTAAACATATATGGTCAAGTTGTTGGAATTACAACTTCAAAATTTGTCAGTGAAGGTTATGAGGGTCTTGGATTTGCATTGCCTATTGATGATGTTCTTCCAATAGTAAATGATTTGATTGACCACGGTTATGTAAAAGACAGGGCGATGCTAGGTATTTCAGGTCAGTTCTTTGACAGCATGACAGCAGGTTTTTATGGATTAGAACCGGGAATGGTAGTGAGTTCAATTTCAAGCCCAAATGCGATTGCAGCAGGACTAAAACAGTATGATATTATTACAGAAATAGACGGTGTTCCTGTAACATCACAAGACACAATATCTTCGATATTGATTACAAAAAGCCCCGGAGAGGAAGTAGATTTAACTGTGTACAGAGAAAGCACAGGGCAAAAAGATTTAATCATTACAATTGAATTAGTTGAAGTAATACAATAATTAAAGCCTACTGAATAACAAGTTATTCAGAACAAACGCAAAGCGTTTGT
>CAYJBU010000213.1:0-3960 GCA_964368155.1 uncultured Eubacteriales bacterium
AGTCATCGAAGTCAATGTAGCAAGGCTTTTCTGGGTTTCTCTGGAAACCGAAGTTACACCTTTTGAAGAAAGATTGTTAATTAAAAATAATATCAAAGTAGTTACAAGAAGAACTAGAGTCATTATTGGGCTGATTGTAACCATTAAAACCAAAATAGTCACAAGACTAACCAACATTTCTAGCAGATAAACTACACCACCACTTAGCGCATCTCTAAATTGATTTACATCGTTGCTAAATATAGAAAGTAATTCACCTGAACTAGTTTTTGAAAAAAACCTATGAGGTAACCTTAGCACTTTCGACATTAAATCCATTCTAATATTCACTGCAACCCTGTTACTAATTTTTCCAATAGTTCGGTTTTTAAGGAAATTAACAAAAGAGCTAACTAACAGCACACCTAGCAACAGAAGGGACAACAACAAATAATCGTCTGGGTTATCAAACACACTTCCTAAAAGTGTTGGTACAAAAAGACTTGCAATACTACCCAAAAGCATTAGTATATTTGCAAGAAGCAATATCCTTTGCAGTTCTTTTAAATATCTAAAACTGCGCTTTAACACTTTTCTCATATGCTCTCTCACTTTCTAAGAATATTCTTAACAGTCAAAATAGCCTCGTTTCGGTCACCACTCCCAGGAAACAACAAAAATCCATACAAAACAGCACAAACTGTTCTAGCAAGAATTTTTGCTTCTGTCAAATTTACAATACCTTCATTTTGCCCTTCTCTAATCATTACCGCTGTAAATGAAAATAACTTATCCGTTAAAGCTGTAATTTTCTCTTGTGAAATGTTGTTTTTCGTGCACAACAAATCCCTCATCACGATAATGCACAAGTCCCTATTGTAAAAAAATAAATCTACATATGAAACAACAGCATTTTCAAATGCTATCACGCTATTTGCACTTTGACGCAATTGTCGTGATACATCATTCTCAAGCTCTCTTATACCGCTTTCAACAATAGCATATAAAATATCTGCTTTGCTTTTAAAGCAGTAATACACTGCGCCTTTTGAAACTCCAGCTTCTTGCGCAATACGATCAACAGAACAATTCTCATACCCTAACTCTGAAAACAATGACGTAGCTATTTCTTGAATTTTATTTTTTGTATCCATATATTTACCCTCTCTACTCTAAAATCACAGTTAACATACCGACCAGTCAGTATGTTAACACTATATCATACATCATATATATTGTCAATACTATTTTGAAAATTTTAACAATAAGAGAAATTGCTACTGAAGTTATATTAGACAATAAGTAAAAAGCATGGAGATTAACCCCTAGAAAACTGTGGGGTAATCTCCATAAAATAAGTTTAAAATGATACTATTTAAGTCAGAGTTGAAAAATCGTCTGCATTACCGATAAATAATTTACTCAAACACCAAAAAACTAACTAGACAGACCGAAAACCTGGTAATTATTTAATGCCTGCTGAACAACTTGAAAATGGCTTTATCACTCTAAAAAAAGCCATTTTCAAGTTGTAGAAGTGCAAGGGTTTTGTTGTTAATCTAATAAAACCCTTGCACTTCTATTTTCGCCTATGGCGAAAATTCATCTTGATATCATCAAGATAAGCCGTAAAATTCGCTCTGTGAGTGAATTTTACAACAAACGCCTTGCGTTTGTACTGGATAACGTGTTATTCAGTAGGCTTTATTTATCTCTTTTGTTATTTTTATTTTTTCCGAAATCTCCACCACCCTGAGGTTTACCAGCTTTATCGGAACGTTTTTTGTAGTCTCTTCCCCCACCATTGTCGGAGCGTTTTTTGTAGTCTCTATCTCCACCGTTGTCGGAGCGTTTTTTGTAGTCTCTATCTCCACCGTTGTCGGAGCGTTTTTTATAGTTTCTGTTATCGCCACTTCTATCGCGTTTATGTCTACGATTTTCTCTATTTTGGGTGTCACCGCTACCATTAGATATCGAAAGAGTTACTGGAATTCTCTTAATTCGAGCATTTTCCATTTGTTCGACGACAAGCTCTGCATTTTCTCTTGTCATTTCAATTTCAGTATGGTCATTATAAATGTTTATTTTACCCAAATCTACTGCTTTTACATCGGTAGCTTCAACAATCGCCCCAACTATATAATTTGGCGCAATTCTATCAAGTCGCCCAATACTGATATTAAGCCATGTCCCAGTTGAAAATTGTTGTTTTGGTTTTGATTTTTCCTTCACTAAAACCGAAACATTTCGAACATTTGTCAGCCTACGGTTTTTACTTTGTAGTCTTGCGCACAAAACTGCAGCAACAGTTCTCGCATCAATCTCTTTCGCTGATAATTCGTCAATAAAGTCCAACCAATTGTTTCCATCGCCATTTTCAACGCTTTCGAAAATTTCTTGAGCAAAACTATCACGTGTAGAAACTGCAATATCCTCGATTGTAGGCACAGGTTTTGCGTGAATTTGCGTTTTCATGAAATGCTCTATTTTTTTTAGTTGACTTAGGTGTGTACGATTGCTAACCAACGTATAACTTGCACCCGATTTCCCTGCCCTACCGGTTCTTCCAATTCTGTGAACATAGTACTCAAGCTCTTGAGGTATATCATAGTTAAACACTGCTTCTACATCGTCAACATCAATTCCACGTGCTGCAACGTCTGTCGCAATAAGAATATTAGCTCTTCCCATTTTAAATCTTTTCATCACTTGAGTGCGCTGACTTTGTTTTAAGTCTCCATGAATTGCAACTGCTTTAAATCCACTTCCCACTAACTCTTCACAGAGTTCGTCAACCATGCTTTTTGTATTACAAAAAATTAGAGCACGTTTTGGTTTGTGATATTCAATCAAAAGTTTTATAGTGTCATTCTTCGTGCCTTGTGGAATGTTATAATAGCTTTGTTCAATGTGGTCAACAGTTTTTTTGCCACCGTCTACAGCTACTAATACTGGGTCATTTTGAAAGTCCTGTGTTATTGTCATAATCGGTGCAGACATTGTCGCACTAAACAAAACTGTTTGTCTCTCTTCAGGAGCAGACTCCAAAATAGTTCTAATATCATCGACAAATCCCATATTCAGCATTTCGTCAGCTTCATCTAGGATTATGGTTTTCAGATGCTTTAATTTTAAAGATTTTCGACGTAAATGATCCATTACACGCCCTGGAGTTCCAACAACTATTCGGCTTTTTTCCAATTGAGCAAACTGTATTCTCATCTCCTGCCCACCGAATAGAGTAGCGATGTGTACCTTAGGAATATGCTTTGCAATTTTATGTAACTCGTCAGCTGTTTGCATACACAACTCACGTGTGGGACAAAGTATTAATACCGAATTTTTTTCTTTGTTGTGGCTAGCAATTTCAACTGCTGGAATACCAAATGCAGCTGTTTTTCCTGTTCCTGTAGAAGAACGTCCGATAACGTCTTTTCCTTCTAGAATTGGTGGAATTGACTCACTTTGAATACTGGTAGCCTTTGTGAACCCCATGTCCTCAATTGCTTCTAAAAGCTCGCTACTTAGTGGAAGATTATTAAATTTCATTCATTACCTTGCTTTCTTGTTATATTATGTTTTTTATAGCACTTAATTAATGCTTGCTGAATAACTTGAAAATGGCTTTCTTTAGCGTTGTAAAGGCATTTTCAAGCTGTCGAATGCGACAGCCTCTAAATATTAATTATACTACATATATTAAAATAAAACAATCATTAATTTGTCTGTTCGACATTTTCTAGTATTATAGTTGTAATTCATGTGATTTTGAAGTAATTTTTATGTAATAGGGTGTGTTTTTGCTAAAAAAAAGCTATTATCATGTATATTCTAAATAGTTATGCGCAAGTTAAAAGGTTTTAATTTTACACTATAAAATTAAACTTCCTTTTTTAAGAAGAATTATATTATATATTGTGTTACAATAACCATAGATTTGACAGCATAGAGATATTGCATTAGACAAGCTTTTATGATATA
>CAYJBU010000214.1:0-3952 GCA_964368155.1 uncultured Eubacteriales bacterium
AGTGAATTTTACAACAAACGCCTTGCGTTTGTACTGGATAACGTGTTATTCAGTATGCTTTAATTATAACATATTAAATTGTCAAAAATCAACACATATATTCTGAATTTTCTTAGAAGTCAAGGGATGTCGCATTAACCTATTGCATGATGTTAATGTTAGTGATTTTCACACTTAGTTAATATTTTATGTATTTTAAACTTGAAAAGAATAAAAAAACATGATAATATATGTATATGATGTTGAAAAAAGAATATTGAGTAAGATTCTTAAGCGGAAATTTGTTTAAAATGTTCATAGTTTTACATAAAATTTATTTTGGGAATGTGGTGAGAATATGATAAGTGCGCATAAAAATGCAAGGAGAGCTATAATTGCAATAAGTATATTTATTATAATTATTATTAACAGCTCAATGGCTTTACCTTATTTTGCTGAGCCAATCTGGGTTTATGTATTGTTTTCAAGTATTTATGTTTCAACTTTCATCATTTGGACTATTAGCATTTACAAAAGAATTATGCAAAAGCAAATTCGTTTTTTTCTTTTATGCATAGGTACAGCGAGTGCTTTTTGGATTGCCATAAGAGTGATAAAATGGGATGGATTTGAGTTTTTCCCATTAGGGGACAGGATTATGTGGTATTTATTTTATTTACCAGAAATTTTTTTACCGTTAATGTTTCTTTTTGCTGCATTGTCTATTAATAAGGGTGAAAATTATAAAATGAACAAAAAATTATATTTATTGTTCATTCCTGCTACCGTTTTATTAACATTAGTTTTAACAAATGATTTTCACCAGTTGGTGTTTGAAATTCCTGACCTATCAATTATAGAAAAAGGGCAAAGTTACACTTACGGACTAATTTATTATTTGATATGGGTTTTTATGATAGGTTTGATAACTGCAACAGTTATTGTGATTGTTAAGAACTTTAGAAACTCTGCAAAAAATAAAAAAATCCCAATTCTTCCTTTTTGTTTTATTATAATGCTTGTTATTTACTCAATTTTTTATCAGCTTGTATTTATGTCGTTTGTTGATGTTACGCTTTTTTCTTGCCTAATGGTTATGGGTTTTTGGGAGTCGTGTATATACCTAAAACTTATTCACTCCAACACTTCTCACGAGAAATTTTTTAGGCTATCCGACTTGGGTGCAGAAATTTTGACTAAAGACGGACAATCTGTTTATAAATCTAATAATTCGAGTGATATTTCCGAAGATGATTTAGCTAAATTAAAAGAAAATAGTACAATTTCGTTAAATGACAATATGCTGGTTCATTTATCAGAAATTAATAACGGTTATATTTTGTGGAATAGTGATGTCTCGCAAGTGAATAGTTTGATTTTTGAGCTGGAAACTTTGAATGAAAGTTTGCTATTGGAAGTGAATTTGCTTGAACACGAAAGGAAGATGAAAGAAACAGCGGTTAAGCTTGAAAAGTATCAAGCACTGAACAAAATGCTGACGAATGAAATATTGCACCACAGCAAAAAAGTGGAGCTATACGCGAAAAACTGTAAAAATATGAGCGAAGATGAACGCAAAAAAGCTTTGTTTGACATAAGCGTAGTTTTAGTTTATATTAAAAGAAAAATGAACATGATTGTGGTCAGCCAAACGCAAAGAAATATTGATATTGAAGAGTTTACTTTTGCTTTTGAAGAAACATTTAGAACTCTTAGAATGGCAGATATTTCATGTGGTAAAAGTGTTAATGAGATTTTTACTCTTTCTTGCGATTGGTGTTTGATTGCATATGATTTGTTCCAAATTGTTGTAGAAAAATATAAAAATGAAATTAACTCATTATATGTTTCGTTTAATGTAATGAAAAATATTATACATTTTACAATCCAACTTGATAACAATTATCCAATTGATGGGGATGAATTCGAGGGTTTTAAAAACGAATTCGTTAGTGAAGATGGTGGAGATCTTAATATTATTAATGAAAGCGAAAGCAATTATATTAGACTTAGAATACCAAGATAAAAGGGGGAGAAAGGGTGTATATACTAGAGCTATCGGGAATAGATATAGGATTTCTCATTGCTTTTTCATTTCTGGTTTTTATCATAGTATTGGTCACTGAAAACATAATTGTTATTTACAGATACAATAAAGTCTGTATAGTGGTGACAGGCTTTATTCTTATTGTTTGGGCTTTTTTTTGTATAATATTAATTGAATTTAAACGATATCTTTATTACAATATTGGGTATGAATATAGCGTCTTTTCCTCCTATTTTGAAGAAGTTCCGATATTCGTGTTTCATATTGCAGGTGTTTTGAGTGTAATTTATTGTGCTATTGTCCTTTTTCGCTTGTACTACAAACTTAAAAGAGAAATTAATGTTATGTCAATCAAAGAGGCAATTGAAAATATTCCGACAGGCTTGATTTTTATGTCGGTTCATGGTGATTTATATTTGTCGAACCATTCGGTTCACAATCTTAGCTTAAAAATGACTGGGAAGATTTTGTCTAATGGGGAAGTTTTTTGGGACGATTTAATGTCTATGCAACAGGAAAAATTTTGTGTCATTAAAGGAGAGAGTCCTGCGTTTATGCTTGAAAATAGCGAAGTTTGGCAGTTTACAAAAAAACATATTTCTGCGGAAAAAGAAAATTATGTTGAACTAAAGGCTGTAAATATATCAGAGCAATTTGAGGTTTCACAAAGAATTGACGATGCAAATAAAAAACTGGAACAACAGCAAGATAGGCTGAAAGCAATAATTGAGGATGCAGAAGAAAATGTTTCAAAAGAAGTTGCACTTGATGTCATGGTTAGGTTACATGATAATCTAGGCACAATGCTTGCTAAAACAAATAACGCAATTTACAAAGAAGAGATAAACAAAACAGAAAGTATAATGAGTGAGTGGGGCGAGATTTCAAGCACTGTAAGTGATATAATTAGACCTGAAACATCACAGAAGATAAGCATCGAACAGATAATTTCTTTTGCAAATAGTATTGGTTGTATAGTTGAAATTCATAATGATGGAGCAAAGGAGAACTTGGAAAATTCTCTTATTCTTTTGGCGATTAACGAAACTTTGAAAAATGCCGTTAATCATTCAAATGCAAAGTATGTTTGTGTACACATTGGTGAAAATATTGACTCAATTAGTATTAAAATAAGCAATGAAAACAGCAAGAGAATTTCTGTAATCAGCGAGGGTGGCGGACTTTCAGGGATGAGGAAAAAAATTGAAAAAGCAGGTGGGTTTATGCAAATTACCTGTGGGGAAAATATAGTATTAGAAATAATGTTAATTAAAAATGCAGAAAACTAAGGAGTTTTTTATGTATAAAGTTTTAATAATAGAAGATCAGGTAAGTTCGCAAGAATTTATGAAATATTCCATTAAAAATGCAAAAAGTAAATTCAAATTGTGTGAGGTATTAAACGATGCAGATAGTGCGATTGCATTCCTAAAAACAGAAAAAATTGACTTAATTCTACTGGATATACATACAAATGGAAAGGAAAATGGGTTAAAAGTAGCAAGAAGTATAAAAGAGTCATACCCCGAAATAAAGATTATAGTGCTTACATTTCTTATTCAAAAAAAGTACATAGATGAAGCGCATGCAATTGGAATTGAAGGCTTTTGGCATAAAGATTATACAAAAGGTAGCCTGACCGACATTATTGAAAATATTATGAAAGGGGAAACTTTTTACCCGCAAAGTGCTCCTGTAGTAAATATTGGACTTGCAAAGTCAAATGATTTTACTCAAAGAGAGTTGGAAGTTTTGCAAGCGAAAGTAAACGGCCTTACAAATTCAGAGGCATGCACACTTTTAGGTATAAAAGAACGTACACTAGACGATCATATTCGACATTTAAAAGAAAAAACAGGCTACGACAGCTTGCTAAAATTAGTTGCAGATGTATCCGCTAAAAAGTTCATAATAACTCAAGAGAAG
>CAYJBU010000215.1:0-3891 GCA_964368155.1 uncultured Eubacteriales bacterium
AAATATAACAGTTCATTTAAGACACAGTGTCACATTTTTTTACACATAACTTATTTCCTTCGATTTTTAAGACTTTAATTTTTTGCCCCTCAGGAATAATATCTTTGTCTTCAGAAAAAGCAGACCAACTAATTCCGCCAATTTTTACGCGTCCCCTGCCATCAAGATTGTTAATCTCTGCGGTCACAATCCCCTCTCTACCAATGTTTTTGTCAGAATTTGTTGCTACATTTCCTGAATTCATAACATATTTTTTCATAAGAGGTTTTGTCAGAATAAGCGATAGTACAGAAACGACAATAGCTATGACAATCTGAAGATATAGTGGAGCACCAAAGTAATATGATATTAGCCCGCCAGTAAATCCAAAAACAAACCAAATAGAAAGAAATTGAGCGCTTATAGCCTCAATGACTATTCCAATAACAATTAGCCCTAACCAAATATAACCTTCCATTATACGACCATCCTTTCTCACCGCAAAAATTGATACTTTTTCATTTTATTCAGTAGTACATTTTTATTATAAAACAAAATAATAAAGAAATTAAAAACTTTAAATTATGCATAGATTGATATTATGCAAAAAAAATATTTCAAATTATTCAAAAATTGTCATTTGTGATAAAAAATCACTACTATTAATAAACGAATAAAACGTATTCTATACGTATTATACTATGATAAGAAAAAAATGTCAAGCTGAATATTCATACAGCTTGACACAGTTAAAACTCTATTTACTAGTTTAAAATGTCTAAATAAGAATTATTTTCACTCTTTAAAATCAGTTGTGAGATTGTGGTCTCATGGTTGGGAAAAGCAATACGTCTCTTATGCTTTGTGAGTTTGTTAAGAGCATTACTAATCTATCAATTCCAATTCCAAGACCACCTGTAGGAGGCATGCCGTATTCAAGAGCAGTTAGGAAATCCTCGTCCACTTCATTTGCCTCTTCGTCACCCATTGATTTAAGCTTTGCTTGAGCCTCGAAACGCTCTCTTTGGTCAATTGGGTCGTTTAGCTCCGAAAAAGAGTTAGCGTGTTCTCTGCCTACGACAAAAAGCTCAAATCGCTCAGTTAACGAGCTGTCAGAAGGTTTTTTCTTTGCTAAAGGAGAAATTTCAATTGGATAATCAATGATAAAAGTAGGCTGAATTAAATTCGCCTCACAATATTCCTCGAAGAATAGATTGATTATATCTCCTCTTCCATGTCTTGCCTCGTATCTAATTTCATGCTTATCTGCTATTGCTTTAGCGTCTTCTGTAGTTCTAATATCATTAAAATCTACAGCAGAGTATTTTTTGATTGCATCAATCATTGAAATGCGCTCAAATGGTTTTGATAAGTCAAGTTCAACATCACCGTATTTGATTTGTGTGGTTTTCAGCACAGTTTCTGCTAAGTGTCTAACTAGGTTTTCTGTTAAATCCATCATTCCGTTTACGTCCGTATAGGCTTGATATAGCTCAAGCAAGGTGAATTCAGGGTTATGCCTAACAGAAAGGCCTTCGTTTCTTAAAACACGACCAATCTCATATACTTTGTCAAATCCGCCCACAATAAGACGTTTTAGATAAAGCTCAAGTGAAATTCTCATGTGCATATCTAAATCTAAAGCGTTATGATGTGTGTTAAATGGTCTAGCTGCTGCTCCACCTGCGACTGTTTGTAGCATAGGCGTCTCAACTTCCATAAATCCGAGGTCGTCTAAATATCTTTTAATTTCACTAATAATCAAAGAACGTTTTTTGAAAGTTTCTTTTACTTCAGGATTGATTATAAGATCTAGATATCTTTGGCGATATCTAGCGTCTACATCTTTTAGACCATGATATTTCTCAGGTAATGGTAATAATGATTTACTTAATATACTAATCTCTTTAACATTTATTGAAATCTCACCACGTCTGGTTTTGAATACTTCACCAACTACTCCGACTATATCACCGATATCTATAGTTGAAAAAAACTGTTTAAAGTTTTCTTCGCCTAAAATGTCGGTTTTAATATATAATTGAATTCGTCCGGAAGTATCTCTTAAATCCAAAAACGCAGCTTTACCCATGTCTCTTCGGCTCATAATTCTGCCTGCCATGCTAACAGTCTTTCCGTAATGCGAACCATCTTCAGGTTCTACAAAATTGTCAACAGTAGGTTGAGCATAGTCAGTAACATTAAATGTTGTGATTTCATATGGATTTTTTCCAGCTTGAGATAAAGCGTTTAGTTTGTCTCTTCTAATTTTCAAAATTTCTTTTAACTCAGGTTCGCTTTGAACATTTTGATTTTCTAGTTCTGTCATTTTAGTACTCCATTCTGCCTCATCATAGAGGCTATTCATTGTGGAAGTAATGCTTTTAGATATTACTGTAATTAATATTTGCACAAATTCTTTGTGGGAATAGCATGATGCAAAAAAATAGGATAAATCGTGTAAAAATATTAAAGTGAGGAGCTAATCCACACTTCAATAATAAATCATCTTGAAATCGAAACGATTTTGTAATTGATAAAACCAGAAACAGTTTCAACAGGCACAGTTTCTCCCGCTTTTTGACCAAATAAAGCTTTGCCAACTGCAGATTCATCAGATATTTTATTATTTCTAGGGTCTGCCTCGTTAGAACCGACTATCTTAAACTTTCTTTCAACTTCATTTCCGCTTCTATCGGTTGTAGATACTACTACGATTGAACCAACATTAACAGTATCATTGCTAATTTCGCTTTCATTTACTACAACAGCTAGTTTTAGCATAACTTCTAAGTCTGCAATTCTAGCTTCAAGCATTGCTTGATCATTTTTTGCTTCGTCGTATTCGCTGTTCTCTGATAAATCTCCAAAACTTCTTGCTACTTTGAGTTTTTCAGCAGCTTCTTTTCTGCCTACAGAGATTAAATGTTGTAATTCATTTTCTAATGAAATTTTACCTTCTTGAGTTAAAATGATTTTCTTTTCAGCCATTATTTTATCCGCCTTCTATATGTTAATTTATTATACATTCAAAGTTATAACATTTCTATTATAGTTAGTTTAGTACCTCATGTCAATAATTTTATGTGTATTAAATGAAAATAATTCAAAAATAATTGACTTTAATGCAAAAAAATATTATTTCAATTAGCTTTGTTTTTTATGAGAATAACTTAGATGCAATAAGAAATGTGAAAATATAACAAACCATCAAACTCCTTATATGGAGCTTGATGGTTAATATTAATAGTTTTAACTACACTCTTTTAATAAGTGATGTATTAGCTTGTAAAAAGCTAAAATCAGTTTCTTCTGTCGCGATTATCACGTCTTGGAGCAGGTCTTCTTGGTGCGTCAGAAATAGTATTTTCAGGAATTGCACCTTCGAGGTCGATAAGTGCATCTCTTCTGCTTAAATTAATTCTTCCTTTTTCGTCGATTTCAAGAATTTTAACTTTAACTACATCGCCAACATCAACAACATCAGCTACACGCTCTACTCTTCTAATATCAAGTCTTGAAACATGAACTAAACCTTCTTTACCCGGAGCAATTTCAACAAATGCACCGAAATCCATAAGTCTAGTAACTTTACCTGAATAGTATGCACCGACTTCTGGGTCTTGAGAAATAGTTTCGATAATTCCAATAGCTCTTTCGCAATTTGCTTTGTTAATGCCAGAAACATAACAATTACCTTCGTCGTCAATGTCCACTTTAACATCGCATTCAGCGCAAATTTTTTGAATAACTTTTCCACCAGAACCGATAACTTCTCTGATTTTATCGACAGGAACTTGAGTAGAAAGCATTTTTGGAGCATATTCAGAAAGTTCAGTTCTTGGAGTAGTGATAGCCTTAGCCATAACTTCATCAAGAATGTAGTTTCTTGCTGTGTGTGTAGTGTCAAGA
>CAYJBU010000216.1:0-3866 GCA_964368155.1 uncultured Eubacteriales bacterium
CAGTAGATATTTACTATTATATTCAATTAACTCAGAAAGGACAAAACAAAATGAAAAATTTATTTACTGTTACTCTATGCGCATTACTACTAAGTGCTAGCCTAACCGCTTGCTAAAAGCCTGAGGAGAGCCCTCTTTATGTAAACAAAGGAGACGTAGAACTTGTGAACCTTGTAATAGAAAGTGGGCTTGCACAAACCACGAACGAAATTCAAGAGCTAAAGCCGTATAGTACACCAGAAAAACTTATATCCACGCTGCAAGATGGTGTTACGACAGTCGATGTTAATGCTGATGTAGCCTCACCAGCTTACAAGGATTACTCTATAGGAGTTTTAAAGAACACTGCGTTTACACAAGAGCAGGCTGATAAAATATGGCTTACTTTACTAGGTGACACTCCTATGTACGCTCCTCTCACATATTCCTAGCACGAGACGGAAGAGGGTGTTACGAATTCTATTAACTCTATGAAAGAAGAGATAGCTAAGCTTGAGGAGATACTCGCCAACCCCAGCAGTGAGACCGACATAGACCAAACAGAATATGTGCTTGAAGAGTACAAATATAAGTTGGCGATACAAGAGGAAATGCTAGAAACAGCACCTGAAGATAGCGGACAATGGGTGGAAGCGTCTAGAATATTTAACGATGACTTAATTGAAGCTCACTCTAAGCCAATTGACAACAAACAAAGCTAACTTTTTATTACAGACACAAACGTTGATTTTGATGTATTTGATATTAGTCGAAATAATGCTTTATATTATTTTTTATATGTGCTATAATAAAGTAAAAGAAAATTAGCAGGAAAAGCTTTGCATATTTGGATATAGAAAAGAGAGGCATTATTTTGAAAAAATCAAAAAAAGAACCAAAACCCATTATTTTATCGGTTAGAGATGAAAACACACTAATGAATTTTCTTATAAGTGAGCTTAAAGGAAAATCGAGAAACAATATAAAATCTATGCTGTCTAGAAACGACATAAGCGTAAACAATAAAAAACAAAAGAAGTTTGATTACCCTTTGAAAGCTGGAGATACGGTGAAAATTGAAGAAAACAAGCCCGATAAATTCACACCTGTTTGTCCTTTTGAGATTATTTATGAAGACGAAGACTTGATAGTTATCAATAAACCAGAGGGGTTGTTGACTGTAGCTACAGACACAGAAAAGTACAATACAGCCTACAGACATTTGAGTGACTATGTTAAAGAAGTAAACAAAAACAATAAGATATTTATTGTACACAGGTTAGACAGAGAGACCTCAGGGCTTTTAGTTTTTGCAAAGTCTCAAAGAATGAAAGAAGCGTTGCAAGAAAATTGGAGTGAACTTGTCACACAGCGTGGTTATGTCGCTGTTGTTGAGGGGCATGTATCCAGAAAAAGCGATACAATTAAATCTTATTTGAAAGAGACGAAAACAGGTTTTATGTACTCTGCAAGCACTGGGCAATTTGCTGTTACGAATTATCAGGTAAAGGCGCAAAACAGCAGTTATTCATTGCTTGACATAGAGCTTGAGACAGGGCGAAAAAATCAAATTAGAGTGCATTTAAGCGAGCTTGGTCATCCAATAGTAGGAGACAAAAAATATAAGTCAGAGACAAATCCTGTCGGCAGACTTTGCCTACATGCAAAAACACTAAAATTTAAAAACCCACTAACCGACAAAGAATTTTCATTCACTTCTCAAGCACCGAGTATGTTTAGTGTTCTTACAAAGAGGAAAAAAACCTAATAAAATGCCTTTCGAACAGTTTTTTGTCCGAAAGGCATTTTTTTCTTTTATAGTCGAACCAATGCGACTGACGACAACGCAGTTAAACGGATGTTTACCTGTTGGTCTGTTTGAGTTTTGTATTGGTTTGACTATATATGTTATTCTATAATTTTTTAGGCAACCATTTCATTGCAGGAGAATTAATTTTGCTGTGCAAATTATATATTTCTTCATACATTGCATCTATATACTTAAAATAAGATGAATTTGAGTATAAGTTATCTAACAATAAAGGGTCTTTTTTTGTATCGTAAAAATGCCTATACCCATCTTTGCGTACACCTAAGAAATAGTTGTCTTTTTGAAGCATAACGCTTATGTACGAAGAGTTATACATATGAGCGGTGTTGTCCCAATTTTTGTCATAACCATTAAATAGAATGGAAGCGTCTTTACCCTTAACATCATCATTTTTAATTTCAGCAATTGACATAATCATTTTCTTGAAATCTACACTACTCACAAAGTTCTCGATTTTTGTGCCTGTGCGGATTTTTTTAGGGTAACGCATAAAAAATGGAATGTGATATACAGAAGGGAATGTTGAGTTTTTATGCCAAAGTCCGTGTTCGCCCATGTATTCACCGTGGTCAGTAGTAAAAACTATAACTGTATCATCAAGAATATTTTCTTTCTCTAATGTATCAAAAATTTTCCCTAAATTATCATCAATGCATTTGACTTCACCGTAATATTGCGACAAAAGTTGTTTAGCTTTGGATCTTTTTTTATCCCCGTTTTCGTCCATACCAATACTCCACTCGGGACAATCAACATAAAAAGCATCGGGTAAATTTATCTTTTCTGGGTCAAACATAGTATCATATGGGGCGCGTACAGTAAATGGTGTGTGTGGGTCGGGAATGTTTAGCATATAAAGAAATGGTTTGTCCTTGTTTCTATTTTTTATAAAATCTACTGTTTTATTTGTTAAAAAATCTGTTGTATATGTTTCTTCGTTTCCGATGTTTTGGCTTTGGTCTTTTGAGTCAGTATCAGAGTATTGTGTTACATCCACTTGATGAGTTTCATTATCCTCGATTAAGCACTTCCAATGACCTCGATTGAACATGTACCTACAATCAGTGAATCCTCGGGATTCCTCGACAGTCATCCACCCGGGCTTTGCTTCGCCGTTTAAGTGCCATTTTCCTGCATAACCGGTGTCGTAACCTATGTCACGAAAGATTTCAGCTATGGTAGGAATTTCAGGTTTCATAGTTTGTTGATTGTTCATTGCACCATTTTCAGGCGAGTGTAACCCAGTAAGAAAACAAGCACGAGAAGGAGTGCACACTGCACAAGGTGTATAAAAATTCTCAAAAATCGCACCTTCTTGACCTATTCTATCCATATTAGGCGTTTGTATATCTTTTGCGCCTAATGCGCTTATAGTCCACTTGCTTTGTTGGTCAGTCATAATAAGTAGTACATTCGGTTTGTTCATTATTTTCTCTCCTAAATAAATATTGGTTTCCACAAGCAAAACAATTTGAATAAAAAGTAATAATTATAAAAAATCGTCTAAGTATTATGTTATCAAACAAAATTCAAAAAGTCAATACAAGAAAGTTTTCTAACTTAGTACATTTGTGCTATTTCACATTTTTTTTCAGAAAAAAAAGTCGCAAAAAAGACCAAACGATTAGACTCTTTCGCGACTTTATTTTTTGCGTCAAGCAAATAGTTATATAATTTACAATTTACAATTTTTCCACGAATTTTATTCCGTTCATCTCATTAATAGCCAGTGTAAATTCCATTTTTTCTTCTGAGCTCATCTTTGTGTTTAATGTTACTATAGCTCCAATATTAGTACTAGGAGGAGCACCCTCAACAAGGTCTATATCTGTAACTTCCAAATCGTACTCTTTGATTTTAGCGATAAAGTCACTGAAATGCCCGATTTTCTTGAATTCTACGTATATTTCCATTATTGGTGACTTTGATATCACATAATTATTTAACTTACCCAAAACGAGCTCTGTGAACAATAAAAGTAGCGTTCCCAATATAGCTAACTCATAAAAACCAATGCCTATTGAAAGCCCAATGCACGCACTCGTCCACAAACCAG
>CAYJBU010000217.1:0-3848 GCA_964368155.1 uncultured Eubacteriales bacterium
AACAAACGCTTTGCGTTTGTTCTGAATAACTTGTTATTCAGTAGGCTTTACTTAATAATCACTTCTAATACTGCATTGTTTTCCACTCCAGCTACCTTATAGATATTGTTGTCACATTCAAACTTAACAGTTTCACCATTTATCTTAACGTTTACTTCTTTTTCAGAATAAAACATAATATCAGCAGCGTAGTTCAATACGAATATGTTTCCAATTCTCTCTTTGATAACAGCTGAGGAAACGTATTTATCGACACTTCCCAAAAACGCAAACCCATCAATTATAGGTGTAAAAGACATAAAAATCGATTGATTTTCAAGCAAATTAACTTTTTGAACCTCATTATATTTTACAATTTTTGAACTATTAGTTTTGTAGTCATATGATAAATAATTTTGGGATGTAGCCATGAAATGTATATCGCTAGGCTTTATTCGTGCAGTAACACTTTCATCGTCAAATCTGCAATTAAAAGCTCCTATATATCCGGTTTCACCCTTTATATTGCAAACTTTAACTGCCTCGTTTTCTAAGCTTGCATTCTTGAAAATCTGCTCACCCACGACAACACCTTGATTGTCACAACGCAACACAAAACCATCGTTTAGGATAAGTGGTCTAATTTTTGAATCATCAGTTTCACCTAATCTGTCGCTGATATAAAGCGGACCTCCACTTAGCGCTCTTAGGTACGCATTATTCACAGAGTCCTCATGATTTGTCCACCACATATCCCAGTCGCCATGGTATACATGACCGTGGTACAATGTATTGTAAGCATTTTCGAAAACATGTTTTTTGAAACTGTTAACTTTGTGTGGAAAAAAGTCGTTACTATTTCGAGAAATTCCACCTGCTGGACGATTTAAAACTTGCTCCATAGCCATTCCCATGCAATTAATAATCGCACCATTAAAATTCACACTTGCAGATGCATCTAAGCCCAAATGAGCTCCTCTTGACGCCTCGCCAATCGACATTAAACCCTCTGTAAATACAGATAGAGAGCTTTGTATATCAACTTTTACGAAATCTATTCCTTGGCTTTTGACATAGCTGTGCCATGCATTCCAAAACGAAAACGCACTTTCTGCAGTTGGTCTAGGAATCAAATCTCCTGTATATGTTTTAACTAAACAATCTTTCATTTGCATGTGGACTTCAGAATTTTCAGCGATAGTGCCCCAATGCCCCGAAAAACCTTGCCATACACCTAAATAATCAACATTTTTTTCTTTCAGCGCATTTTTAAGTCCCTTTAGACCGGAAGGAAATTTAACAAAATCCTCTTTAAAGCTTGAAAGTTTTTCATGCTCTGCTTGTGACCAGCCGTGATCTATCAAAAACCATTTTACCGGTAAGTTTTTATCCACAAATTCGTTTGCTTTTTCGATTACTCCGACCTCTGCAACGTCACTATAGAATGCATTCCAAGTGCAAAATCCCAAATAGTTGAACATTTCCGGATAAACTCGCTCGCTTGATTTTTTCACAGCAGCATCTAGCTCCCCTAATGTGAAACTCATTGCGTTTTCAAAAGCTTTATACGGATTGCAATCATAAGAGATTACAAAAACTTTTGTTTTTATGTAAGAAAATCCGCTAGTATTCGAATTTAATGTAACAGCACAAGACTTCTCGTTTGAATGTATAATACTTTTGAATTGGCTGTCACACAATGTTTGAACAACATAAGTTTCCCCTTTATTCTGCCAAGACAAAACTTGTGTATCTTTAGGTATTTCACTTTCATTTTCGCAGAAAATAGGCATAGTCCACCACGAATTATAGTTGTGATGCGCTAGTAAATTGCTGTCTTTTTCTACATTAAACAAAACAGAAATTCCCGAATCGACAAATTTGCAGTGACGATATGATGTCTCATTTATCACCTTAATTTCAGCACTCACCATTATGCATTTTTCAACCATATTGAAATTTAGTGATCCTACAATGTAATCGTTTAAATTAAACAGATAATTTTGGTTATCTTTTTCTACAAATTCACTTACTTCAAAGGACTCACCACTATTTAAAGTAATTTTCAGTCTTAAATTTTTAATTAAATCTTTCACATTCTTAATTATTTCTGAATTCATCAACTTTCACCTCTTGTGTAATAATAATTTTCATGGTTTTTCCTAATTTATCCCTGTACAGCAATTATATCAGCAACAAGCGATTATTAATATAAATTATTAATTCTATTACATGGAATTTTCATTCATATGTTGCTATTTTTTTCTCTTTGTTTTATAATGATAATTAATGCCTGCTGAATTTTCGCCTGTGGTGAAAATTCAGCAGATAGCCTCAAGATAATCCGTAAAATTCCGCTCTGTGAGCGAGTTTTACAACAAACGCTTTGCGTTTGTTCTGAATAACTTGTTATTCAGCAGGCTTTAATTATAGATTTGTGAAAGTAGGTGAATTGTATTTTATTTAACAAAACTAGTCTCAATGAACAAAATGAACACAAAAGAAATAAAGTATCTTTCACAACCGAATCGCTCGGCTTATCCTCGCTCTTAATTCATTATGTCGGATGCGAAAAATGTGAAGCCTTGCATAAATGGACTGGAAAACGTGACCATTTTTTGCTTCATTATGTGTTAAAAGGAAAAGGGATTTACAGAGTTCATGGCAAAGAATTTAATCTGATTAACGGTAACTTTTTCCTTGTTAGAATTGGCGAGGAAGTATATTTTGAGGCAGACAAAGACGATCCATGGGAATATTGCTGGGTTGGATTTAGTGGAAGTGAAGTAAATTATTTACTCTCAAGCACAGAATTTAAAGACAATATCTACTTTCTCAGCTTAGACAACAAATATGACGAAGAAATAAAAACTGCTTTTTCTCACATCATAGATTGCGCTGGAAATTCACTCTCCGAAATACTAATGATGACAAGTTATTTGTACCAGATTTTTTCAATCTTAATTAAGCAAAGCAACAGCAAAGAGGACTTCAATAATAGAAATAATGATAAATTTATTCCGATAACCGAATATATTAACAATAATTTATCTAGTAGCAGATTATCAATTTCACTAATATGTTCTACTTTCTCTCTTAGCTCAAGCAGTTTATACAGGTTATTTGTTTCAGAAGTTGGAATATCCCCTATCAAATACATTATTCAAAGCAAAATGAAGCGAGCGTGTGAACTCTTCAGAGCAAAAGAGATAACTATATACGAAGTAGCTTATGCGCTAGGTTACGCAGATCCACTATACTTTTCCAAACACTTTAAAAGTTACTTTGGCATATCGCCAACAGAATTCATTGCGCAGTATAGAGGGAGTGACGAAGCAATTGTATTTTTTAGCCCCCATGTACCATAAACAATTTTTTCTAACAGGTACAGATTATTGTTGCGTTTTCACTTTATCCATGTTAAAATTTTGTTTAAATAAACCTTATGATTGATTTTTGAAGGGTTATAAGTCCTATAATTAAAGCCTACTGAATAACAAGTTATTCAGTACAAACGCAAAGCGTTTGTTGTAAAATTCGCTCACAGAGCAAATTTTACGGCTTATCTTGATACTTTCTGCTGTATTTTCGCCAAAGGCGAAAATCGAAGTGCAAGGATTTTATTAAAATGTCAAGAAAACCTTTGCACTTCGACAACTTGAAAACAGCTTTCTTTTGCGTTAGAAAGCCATTTTCAAGTTGTTCAGCAGGTATTAATTAATACATTAATTTACTAGTATAAGAAGGGAACAGAAGAATGTTACGAGTTAAAAATTTAAGCTACGCTGGTGTTATGGCAAATTATCGCTGTACTGCTGCCTGTCGCCACTGTCTTTATTCAAGTTCACCCAGCAGAGAAGCAGGTTATA
>CAYJBU010000218.1:0-3802 GCA_964368155.1 uncultured Eubacteriales bacterium
TGAGTGTTCTTATTAGGATACTCAAATCCTATAAGAACACTCACACTGGTGCCGGTGGCCGGACTCGAACCGGCACGGTATCGCTACCGGTGGATTTTGAGTCCACTACGTCTGCCAATTCCATCACACCGGCACATATCAAAGTTAAAAAAACAGACTAGCGCGCGCAATTATATGACCTTGAAAACAGTTTGTTTTTTCAACTTTTTTATTATATCACACTGTTTTAAAAAAATCAAGTTGAAATTTAAAAAAAAATGTGATAAAATAAAAAACAAGTAAAATGTAGATTAAAGGCGGTCGAATTTATGTCAGGACATTCCAAGTGGAGTACAATTAAAAGAAAGAAAGAAAAGACAGATGGAGCAAGGGCTAAGATTTTCACCAAAATAGGTCGTGAATTAGCTGTTGCAGTTAAAGAAGGAGGTAGCGCTGACCCGAGCGCAAACTCAAAGCTTAAAGATTGTATTGCTAAAGCTAAGGCAAACAATGTACCAAATGACAACATTGAGAGAATTATCAAAAAAGCAGCAGGAGAGGGCGATACTAATAATTATGAGAACTGCGTCTATGAGGCGTATGGTCCATCGGGTGTTGCAGTTATTGTTGACACTTTAACAGATAACCGAAATAGAACAGCAGGCGATTTGCGCCATTATTTTGATAAGTATGGTGGTAATCTAGGTACAACAGGATGCGTTTCGTTTATGTTTAATGAAAAAGGGGTTATTGTAATTGATTCTGCAGATAAAGATGAAGACGAAGTGATGACACATGCTTTAGACGCTGGTGCAGCAGACTTTGTTGCAGAAGATGAAGTGTTCGAGATTTTTACAGATCCTGCTGATTTTTCCTCTGTAAGAGAGGAGCTCGAAAAAAAAGGATACGTGTTTGAGTCGGCGGAAATAGAAATGGTGCCTGACACCTATACACAAATCTCTGATGAAACATTGGTTGCAAAAATGGAAAGATTGTTAGAGTTGCTAGACGATAACGATGATGTGCAAAATGTATGGCACAATTGGGAAATGTAATGAGGAGGGAATATGAGACATTTAATTGATCCTTTAGATTTCACTGTAGAGGAAACGGACAAACTATTGAGCCTTGCAGAAGAAATTTTTGAAAACCCAACTAAATATGCCCAAGTTTGTAAGGGCAAAATTTTGGCAACACTATTTTATGAACCAAGCACAAGAACAAGATTAAGCTTTGAATCAGCGATGATGCGATTAGGAGGGAACTGCTTGGGATTTGCGGGAGCTAGTAGCAGCTCTGCAGCAAAAGGAGAAAGCGTTGCAGACACAACTAGAATGATTTCATGCTATGCAGATATTGTTGCAATGAGACACAACAAAGAGGGTGCTCCTCTTGTTGCTTCAAAGTATTCTGGTATTCCAGTTGTCAATGCAGGTGACGGTGGTCATCAACATCCAACTCAAACTCTTACTGATATGATGACTATAAAAAAAGAAAAAGGAAGAATTAATAATTTAACCGTAGGGTTATGTGGGGATTTAAAATTTGGTAGGACAGTACATTCATTAATAAAATCTCTTGTCAGGTATGAAAATATCAATTTCGTTTTCATTTCTCCTAAAGAACTACGTGTTCCGGATTATATTGTTCAGGAGATTTTGGCGGTAAATAATATTCCTTATGTAGAAGTTGAAAAAATGGAGGATGTTATTTCTGATTTTGATGTCTTATATATGAGTAGAGTTCAAAAAGAACGTTTTTTCAATGATGAGGATTATATTAGATTAAAAGAGTGCTACATTTTGGACAAAGATAAGTTGAAATTGGCTAAAGACTCTCTTTCGATTTTGCACCCATTGCCAAGAGTGAATGAAATTGCAACTGAGATTGATGACGATAAACGAGCAGTATACTTTAAACAAGCACATTATGGAGTTTTTGTTAGAATGGCTTTGATTATGACTTTGCTTGAACTGGAGGTGCAGTAATGCTTAATATTGATAGCCTACAAAACGGAATTGTTATTGACCATATTACATCGGGGAATGCGATGAGAATTTACGAGTTGCTAAATCTTGAAAAGATTGACTGCTGTGTCGCAGTTATCAGAAATGCTAAAAGTGCGAAATACGGAAAAAAAGACATAATTAAAATTGATGCAGTATTTGACGTCAATCTTGATGTATTGGGATTTGTTGATAACAGGGTTACAGTTTGTACAATAGTAGATGGTAAACTTGCAAATAAAGAAAAAATAACATTGCCAAAAGAGTTGAAGAACGTAATTAAGTGCAAAAATCCAAGATGTATTTCAGTTTCTGAAGATGGCATTAATCATTTGTTTTATCTTTGTGACGAGAAAGAACATCGCTATAGATGTATTTATTGCGAGCAAGAATACGGTAGCTGATTTGATTTTTTCTTATCGTCAAATTGTATTTTGAAAGGGTTGGTACTTGCTATGAAAAAAGCAAAGAATAAAGAAAAATTATCTGGAACAGTTAAATTACTAATAACCATTTTTACATTTTTAACTGCTTTGTTAAATTTTATCGGACTAATTCTCAACAGAAATCAGATTGTTAAGGCACTAGGTGATGAAAAAAACATGGAAATAGTGAAAATTTCAGAAAAAGAGACAAAATTATTAAAATAAGCATTGACAAAGGGAACTTTTTCTGATATTATATTCTAGCCGCATACTGTGGGTTTAAGTGATGTTATATCCACCCTTTAGTAGCGAGACTAAAAAGAAAAGGTTGGCAAAAATATGTTTGCAATTATTGAAACAGGCGGAAAGCAATACAAAGTTCAATACGGAGACGTGTTGTATGTTGAAAAATTAGCTTTAGCTGAAGACGAGACAATTAGTTTTCCTGTTGTAGCTATGTTTGGCGAAGACGGAACAAAAGTAGGAACACCTTATGTTGAAGGTGCAACTGTAAAGGCTAAAGTTCTAAAGAACGGAAAAGCAAAAAAAATCACAGTGTTCACTTATAAAGCGAAAAAAGGTTATAAGAGAAAATTAGGTCATAGACAACCATTCACGAAAGTGCAAATCGAGGAAGTGAAAGCTTAATGATTTATGTGGATTTTTTGTCCACTGACAATGGTTCTATTGAAGGATTTAGAATTGCTGGTCATTCGGGTTATGCAGAAGTTGGAAGTGACATTGTATGTGCTTCAGTTTCTTCATGTGTTTATATGACGATTAACACGATAACCGATATTTTTTCGGTTGCTCCTCTATCACTTAGAGTTGATGACGCAGAGATTTTTTTCCGAATTGAAAAAAGAGATGCTAAGAGATGCGATGAACTTTTTAAAGGTTTAAAATTGCATTTAATTGGTCTCGAAGAACAGTATCCTGAAAACATAAAAGTAAGTTATTTGGAGGTGTAATAATGATTAAAATAAATATCCAACTATTCGCTCATAAAAAGGGAATGGGTTCTACAAAAAATGGTCGTGACTCAGAGTCAAAAAGACTTGGTGTTAAAAGAGCAGACGGTCAATTCGTTTTAGCAGGTAATATTCTTGTAAAACAAAGAGGAACACATATTCACCCAGGTAATAACGTTGGTAGAGGTTCAGATGATTCTCTTTTCTCACTAGTTGATGGAAAAGTTAAATTTGAGCGTATGGGACGTGACCGTAAAAAAGTGAGTGTTTACGCAATCGAGCAATAATTTGTGTTAAAGTTTCTCCTTAATCGGAGAAACTTTTTGTTTATTATGAAATTTCAAGAGTTTAAGTAATGTTTTTACTTAATACCTGCTGAACAACTTGAAAATGGCTTTCTAACGCAAAAGAAAGCTGTTTT
>CAYJBU010000219.1:0-3728 GCA_964368155.1 uncultured Eubacteriales bacterium
GTTGTTATTCTAATAAAACCCTTGCACTTCTATTTTCGCCTATGGCGAAAATTCATCTTGATATCATCAAGATAAGCCGTAAAATTCGCTCTGTGAGTGAATTTTACAACAAACGCCTTGCGTTTGTACTGGATAACGTGTTATTCAGTAGGCTTTAACTTATGAGTGTACTGGTTTCTCTACTAACTTTGTTATAAACTATATAAATTACAGATAAACACATTTTATAAAACAGAGATTTTTATAATAAACAATTATACAAAACTCTCATTACCAAGTGGTTATAAAGTTGTATGTGTTTTTCGAATAATTTGGATGGCTGTGATATGCCTCTGCGTAATTTCCATATAAGAAGATTTTCGCCTCTGCCATTCTTCTAAGATACAATCCCCATATTGCAGAGCCACCAGCTTGATTCCATTGTGTGAAGTTGTATGCAAAAGCAATTGGGTCAACATATTTAAGATTAATAGGTTGGTTAGCATAATTGTCAAGGCTGATATAACCTGCTCTTGCCCAACCGGTCCCCTCAAATGCTGAACTTGTGATACTGTACCAAACTGCTCCGTCATATGAATCCACAAAGTAACCTGTCGCGGTCAAGGTTGTCCCATCAGATAAGTTTCCAATTAATTTAGCATCAGGAGAGGCTTCGGAATAAACTCCTGTAGGAACATTGCACCTTCCGGGTTGAGTAGCTCCATCTAAGAATGCGACATCATATGGCGCAGGATTAAGTAAAATACGTTTAGTGTAGTATGATGAGTTATTCCATCCAGGTCCTATGTTATAAGTGAAACTAACAAGAGCGTCAAATTGTGCTTGGTTAACAAGCATATTATCGTTGGCAATCATATTGTTCATTGCCGAGGTATAACCTTTTTGATTAACTGTTTCAACTAATTGAGCAAAGCCCTCTGTCATCGTTAAATTATTATAGAAGTGGTTGTTTTTATAAATTACTTTTCCGTATCCCACAGTAGGAATATTATATGCTAATCTATCAGGGTAAACAACTGGTGAAAAACCTTCGAAGTTTGCAAGAACTTTAACCATCTCAGAGCTTATTTGTCGCGGTTGAGATGAATAAACTTCTGGAGCGACTCCCACAAAAACACTAAACTCCTTATAATCGCCTGTATCGTTTCCGTAAGCCCTGATTGTATATGTACCCTCTGAAAGAGTGACAGGAGCGGTGAAAATTTTGACGTTGTTATCAGCAAAACCCGATGTAGTTTGAGTTTCAGTTGTAAATGTAGTTGTGTTTACACTTGAAATATAGTTGCCATCTTTTACATAAATGTCAAATTTAACATCATTAGTTTCAAGAGGGGTCACAGCAGCTAAATTGAATTCAACATTAGACACTGGGGCATTGTTTTGAGGATATGCAAATCTCACAAATTCAGGTGCAATTACAGTGATTTTACATGTGCCATATGAAGCTCCTGTTACGTCTTGAACTTTTATTGTTGCAGTACCCGCACTTTTTGCATATACAAACCCTTCATTTACTGTAGCAACAGCTGTGTTATCAGAAGACCAAAACAATTTCGCATCGTTTTTAGTCTCAGCAGTTAGATACACTGTCATATATTGTTTGACGGTGACGCTGCTAGAAGAAATTATAATATCACCATCACTAGGTTCAGGGTTATATTCTTCTAAATACTGAGCGAACATATAGCCTTGAGTACCTGATGAATCTTCAACTTTATACCAATCATTGTCATGGCGACCTAGATTAACGACTACCGTCCCTTTTGCTAGTGTCGCAATAATTTCAGCATCTGTGTTCGGTGAAGTTCTAAAATTAAGTCCTGAATTTGCAGTGACAATCAAGAACCCTTGCGGAGTAGAGGGAGGTGGAGTAGGTGTCGGTTGTGGTGTGGACTCTTCAAAAGGTGCTAAATCCTTGCTGTGAACATAACCCTCGCGCCCGTTATCAAGTCTTAATTTGACCCAATCGTTGCTTGAATTTTCAACAACAAGAGCTTTAGTTCCTGCTGATAAAGAATTAATTACTGGTTCGTGGATTGAAGGTCCTTTTCTGAAATTAACGTAATCCGTAGTTACTACATACTCATTAGTTTCGTATGCAAAAGAATAGTGAATTGGTAAAATAGATATAACTACTGCAAAAAGCATTAAGTACAGCATACATTTAAATGTTTTACCTCTTGTGAATAAAGTCATATAAAAACTCCTAAAATATTTACATTTTATTCTATTTTGACATGTCAACACATGTCCACTTCTACATTATACTACAAAATTAAAGAAATTTCAAGTCTGTAATTTTTTTGTTACAAATTATTAAAATAAATTTTTTTATTTATCCTTAATTTTACATTTAGTTTCTTGAATTTAGATATTAGTTGTGTTAATATTAGTTAATCTTATTTTTTGAAGGGGAGTGCTGATTTGAAAAATCCGTTTAAAGTTCGTCATGTAAATCCGGCATTGTTATTCATTCAGTTTTTGATAATATTAATCTATGGAATTATAGCTATTACAAATTCATATCTTGCATACGGTTTAACCAGATATATTCTTTCATCTGTTTTGTTTATCACAGGAATAGCAAGGGCTGCTGACGAATACTCAAAGTCTAAAAATATACTGAAAACAGGAATTACATTTACCATTTTTTACACAATCGCGCTTGCGCTGTTCTTGCCGTATTTAGTGGTTATTTCTGTGAGTATGGTTTTTAATTACAGGAATTGCACAGGTTACTATAATTATTCAATGTGTGGTTCAAAATTTAAAAGGCAAAGTATTACATTCAATTTTTGCATTAGTCTCTTTATATTTTTCATTTTCCTTGTTATTTTTCGGCTCGGATAATGTAGAAGTTAGCTTTGGATTAATAGGAGTTTACTTGATAATTTATTCACTATCCTATTTTGTAAATGCGATTTCAGAAATACTATTGCACGGAATGATAGGAGCGAAAGTAAAATCAAAAGTAAGAATTTCACTGCCTGTTTTTTTAACTGCGCTTTTGCCAGGAAAGTTGATTGACGATTTTAACGCTTACTTTAAGCTAAATGAACATCAGGCTAAAAAACTACTGAAGAAAAAAGAAATTCCAACAGATAAAGATTGCCCTCTCGAGATTTACATTCACCTAGTTGACAAAGGATTTCATCGAACAGGGCACGTAGATTTAAGGTATAAAAACACTGCATATTCATTTGGTTGTTATGACCATCACTCACATTTTTTAGGCGGCTTGCTCTCTGATGGATTGCTTTTAATGTGTGATGACGATAAGTACATTGATTTTTGTCTTAAAGTAGAAAAGAAGATTGTGGTGGGGTTTGGAATAGCCTTGACCGATGAGCAAAAAGAGAAAATTGAAGAAAATCTTGCGAAAATTTCAAGTAATTTGGTAGAGTGGAAAACCGACTATGAAAAGGGACTAGTCGAAGGCGAAGAAATGGATGTTGCTAGCCAGTTTGTAAAAGTTGCTGGAGCAAAGATTTGGAAGTTTTCAAAAGGTACTTTTAAAAAATATTTTGCAATTAACACCAACTGCGTAAAACTAGCAGACAAAGTTATTGGTGTGTCAGGTTTGGGAATTGTCAGCGTAAACGGAATCGTTGTTCCCGGTGCATATTATTCGATGTTAAACGAGTTATATGAAAATGGAGACGATGTAGTTATAGAGAGAAACATATATAAGGACGTTGATATTGACGATGAAAAATAATATAGTCAAA
>CAYJBU010000220.1:0-3727 GCA_964368155.1 uncultured Eubacteriales bacterium
ATGACATCCAAATGTGTCACACCTTATGGAGCTGCTAAGCGGATTCGAACCGCTGACCTCGTCCTTACCAAGGACGTGCTCTGCCGACTGAGCCATAGCAGCATAAATTATATATTGCAATTCAAATACTATAACTTTTATATTATAATAACTTAATGCAATTTTGTCAATACATTTTCTGATATTTATGGAAAAAACAGTTTTACATTTAGGTGAGCTTTATGTACTTTACCTTAATACTAAATTGATATTGACATATTATAAGTTATCGTTCATAATATAAAGGTAGAATTTAGTCTTATTTATAAGTTCCAAATAATAGAAAGGATTGTTATAGGTGTTTAATAAAAACTTCAGCCTATAGCTTGGTCAACAAAATGAAAGCTGTAATAACTGTAATTGGAAAAGACATGGTCGGAATTCTTGCAAAAGTTTCAACGATTTGCGCAGAAAATCGTGTGAACGTAATTGAGGTAACTCAATCTGTCATGCAAGACCTTTTTGCAATGATTATGATGGTCGATATCAGCGAGAGCAACATTCCATTCAATGAATTATCAAATACACTCCAGTCGTTAGGTGACAGCATGAGTCTTAAGATTCATGTAATGCACGAGGACATTTTCAACTCAATGCACAGAATATAGAAATTTTACACAGGAAAAGGAATTAGAAAGATGCTAAATACGGGTGATATTTTAGAGACGATAAACATGATTGAAAACGAAGACCTAGACGTGAGAACAATCACAATGGGTATTTCGCTTCTAGATTGTATCTCTGATGACATAAAAATTTCAACACAAAAAGTTTATGATAAGATTTGCAGATATGCTCAGAACCTTGTAAAAACAGGCGAAAGTATCAGCAGTGAATATGGAATTCCCATTGTTAACAAGAGAGTTTCGGTCACACCAATTGCTATGCTTGCTGGTGCTTGTAGTGGTTCAGATCCTATTTTGTTTGCAAAATCGCTTGATAAAGCCGCAAAGGAGATTGGAGTTAACTTCATTGGTGGTTATTCTGCATTGGTTCATAAGGGTTTTTCGATGGGTGACTATGCACTAATTGAAAGTATTCCTCAAGCACTCGCAGAGACACAATTTGTTTGTTCTAGTGTTAACGTTGGAACTACAAAAGCAGGGATAAACATGGACGCTGTAAAAAAAATGGGGCAAGTAATTAAAGATTGCGCCACACTAACAGCCGACAGAGAGTGCATTGGAGCTGCAAAACTTGTTGTTTTCTGCAACGCTCCTGAGGACAATCCTTTTATGGCAGGAGCTTTCCACGGAGTAGGTGAGCCTGATTGCGTTATAAACGTTGGTGTTTCAGGTCCAGGTGTTGTCAGAGCAGCGCTTTCAAAACTTGAAAAGAACAAGGATTTATCAGAAGTTGCTGATTTAATTAAAAAAACTGCATTCAAAATAACAAGAATGGGTCAACTAGTAGCACAAGAAGCCTCAAAAAGACTTTGTGTGCCTTTTGGTATAGTCGATTTATCGCTTGCGCCAACTCCTGCAGTCGGTGACAGTGTTGCGTATATACTTGAAGAAATGGGTCTCGAACAATGTGGAGCGCATGGAACAACCGCAGCGCTTGCCTTATTGAATGATGCAGTTAAAAAAGGCGGTGTGATGGCGTCGTCCCACGTCGGTGGACTTTCAGGTGCGTTTATTCCTGTTTCGGAGGACGCAGGTATGATTGAAGCTGCAAGGAGTGGAGCGCTAACCTTGAATAAACTCGAGGCAATGACTTGCGTTTGCTCTGTTGGGCTGGACATGATAATTATTCCCGGAGACACAAGCGCTGATATTATCTCGGGAATTATCGCAGATGAGGCTGCAATTGGAATGGTGAATTCAAAAACTACTGCAGTTAGACTTATTCCTGCAATCGGTAAAAAAGCTGGGGAAGAGCTAAATTTCGGCGGTTTGCTCGGTGGTGGGCCTATAATGCCCGTTAACACCAAAGAACCAACAATTTTTGTAAATCGTGGTGGACGAATTCCTGCGCCCCTTCAAAGTTTGAAAAATTAAAACAAATAGAATATTTTTATTTTTTCTGTAAAAACTACCTTCATAATATAATTATACAAAAGGTGATTTCTGTTCGATTTTATACGAACATCAATTTATACATTATGATGTGCATTGCAATTCATAATTATACACCTTGTAAGAAAGGAAGGTAAAATCATGTTTGTTGCAGATTTAATAGCATTATTTCTCTTGATTGTTGGAGGTTTAAACTGGGGATTAGTAGGAGTTTTTGAGTTTGATTTAGTTGCTTGGATTTTCGGAGGGCAAGAAACTTTGCTTGCAAGAGTTGTCTACACTCTTGTTGGAGTTTCAGCAGTTTGGTGTATTTCGTTTTTCTTCAAAGACAATATTATATCTAAAAATGATAATTAGTTAATAAATTACTTCATATTGCTTTTTGCTTAGCATAATAAGCAAGGAAAGCTCACGGTGCATCGCAGTTTGCCTTAAACGGGCAAACTGTGCGGTGCATTTATGTTAGTATCAAAAATAATATAAGGGGAAATTACATAATGTTAGGGTATAATGTGATTGCTGTTTACAATGAAAAAGCCGATAAACTTTTGATGTGCAAAAGAAAAAAGGACCCCTATATAGGATTATCAAACCTTGTAGGTGGTAAGATTGAAGTTGGTGAAGAAAGCGAAAAAGCTGCTTATAGAGAATTGTTTGAAGAAACATCAATTACTTCAAAGGATATTAAACTTCAACATTTAATGGATTTTACATATTATCTTTCTGACTGCTACGTAGAGGTTTATGTGGGTAAATTAAACAAATTCGTTTCTATTTCCGGAGACGAAAACGATTTGTACTGGTCTGACCTTAATTTTGACTTTTTCGATATGTCAAAATACGCAGGAGAGGGCAACATAGGACACATAACCCAGCAAATAATACTTTACAAAGATAAACTCCTAGATTAATGGAGGTTTAACACAAACATTTCAATTCACATGTTTTTTCGACAAATTTCGAATTATTACAGTAATAAACGTAAAAGAGGTAATTAATGATGGATTTTAATTTTAACAACATAAACGGAAGCTATGAAATAGATTCAGATAAAATCATTATTAACTGCGGTGAAAAATCAGATTTCTTCAATGTATATGACTCAAACGAAAGCAAAATAAGAAAAATTGCCACAGCGCCATATCTGTTTCAAGAGGTCAAAGGTGATTTCATCTGCTGTGTGAAACTTAGCTCTATTTTTATCAGTACATACGATTCTGCAGTGTTGATGTTAATGAGTGACGAGGATATGTGGGCTAAAGCTTGTTTCGAACTTACCGATTTCGGAAAAACTGCAGTAGTAAGCGTCGTCACGAATAAATATTCAGACGATGCAAACGGAAACAATATCCAGTCAGACTTCGTGTATTTAAAGGCAATTAGAGTGAAAAATGATTTTTCGTTTCATTATTCGATTGACGGTGAAAGTTTTGATATGATGAGGTTTTTTCACTTAGAAGTTCCCGAAACGATTAAAGTCGGCTTAGTTGCACAATCTCCACTTGGGAATTCAAATAAATGTATTTTTGAGAATTTCAACATTCAAAATACTACTGCCTCCAATATCAGAAATGCTAATTCTATATAGAGTTTTACTACTTAATATTATGCAAAACTGGCTGACACAAATGAGTTTCATCACTTGTGTTAGCCGTATTTTTTTCGGACAC
>CAYJBU010000221.1:0-3662 GCA_964368155.1 uncultured Eubacteriales bacterium
AATCTTCAGCTATCACAGTTAAACCTTCAACAGTGTGTTTAAATGTAGTTTTGATGTTTTCATATCCTAATATGCTAACATCAGTAACAAGAAATGATTTATCATCTTCATTTTTCTGTGCCAAAGATGGGATTTTTGCGACGGAATCTTTTGGCCATTGCATAAAAAATGCATAAAGTTCGCCTGCTTTATATGTGAAACGTATGTCCATAGATGTGAAATTTTTTCTTTCAAGGTCGGTCATATGACCCTCTGGGACAAGTGTGGGCCCCTCTCCGAATATCCTCCAATGAGAAGTGTCGTAAATCCCCTCACCGTTAATTTTTAGCCATTCACCGATTTCCAAAAGTATTTCCTTGTCTTTTTCGGGAATACTGCCATCTGCTTTAGGTCCTATATTTAATAGATAAGACCCGTTTTTGCTTACAACATCCACCATATCTCTTATGATATCGGGAGTTTCTTTGTAGTCCAACCATGGAACATATGACCAAGAGGCATTTGCTACAGATGTATCATTTTGCCAAAAATCAGCGGAGAGTCCCGAGAGTTGACCTCTTTCGATATCTCTTACACCAACACCGTGCATAAAGGCGTTTCTTTTGTAGTTAATAGTAACTTCTTCTCCCCATTCATCTGCTCTGTTATAGTAATATGCTGCCAATTTTTTTAGATAAGGTTTCATATCGACGTGGTTAATTCCTCCGTCAAAATAGAGAATTTTGGGTTGATATTTATCAACAATTTCACAAGTTCTCGCCAAAAAGTCTTCGAGGAACAAAGGGTCCATATTTTTAATTCCGGGTTCAAAAATTGTTTTGTTTTCTTTTGGGTTATCACCCTCGACAGCAGGCCAATATATGTGGCCGTATTCTAAATCTTTCGGCAAATCGCTATCGTATGTTCGTGCACCTGACATAAACCAGTAGTGCTCTGCCCTGTGAGATGAGGTTGTGAAAACCATGCCTTTGCTCTCAACTTCAGTTTTTAGTTCTGCGACAATATCTTTATTTGGCCCCATTTTGCTCGCACACCATTGAGATAGTTCGCTGTCATACATTTGAAAACCGTCGTGGTGTTCAGCGACGGGCATAACAAACTTAGCACCTGATTTTGCGAAAATATCTGCCCATTGTCCAGCATCGAACTTTTCAGCTTTAAACATGGGGATAAAATCTTTGTAGCCAAATTCGGTTTGAGCCCCAAAATTTTCCCTGTGGAAAGTATAATAATCCTCTTGTTGTCGTCTGAATTTGCCTATTCTATACATATGCCTGGGATACCATTCATTTCCGAAAACTGGAACTGTGTAGACTCCCCAGTGAATAAAAATTCCAAACTTTGCATTTTTATACCAATCAGGAACTTTGTGATTAGCGAGAGATTGCCAATTGTCTTTGTGTTTTCCATTTTCTATTACTTTGTCGATTTTATCAAGATGTTTTTTAAGTGTTTGTTTTAAATCCATAATAATGCACCCATACTTATTAAATATTATTAATAGTGAAATCCTTTCAATTTTGTAAACAGGCTGTGACGAATTTTGTTTTGTTTCGTCACAGCCTGTTTGGCAACTAAAAATCAGAGAAAACCACAAATAAATTAATTCATTTGTTGGTTTTTATAGGCTTCATTGGAGATCTCCATATATCGTTCCATTCCTATATCGTTGAGTTCTTGAAGGAAATCCTCCCACTCGGACAAATCTCTTGAACCAGTGACAAATGCAGCTATTTCTTGACTCAAAAAGCTACTGATTTGAACTTTGAGTTCGGCATACTCAGTTGCATTTTCTGCTGAAACTACAAACGGTAAAGTAGAGATTATCAATTCGTCTGATGCAGCGTATAAATCCGTAGCTGCCCATAGTATGGCTTCGTCATTATAAACATCAAGATCTGTAACCATTAGTTTTTTAAAGTCGTAACTTCCAAAAGCAGGACGAGAATTTGCGACATTTAGGTTTGTTGCATCTCCAAAGTCATATGTTCTTTCAAAGTATCCAACCTCTCCCGAAACAGAACTTTTACCGTCTTCTTCTGTGTATAATGTATATCCATAAGGGCCTTCTGAATTAGATAATGCAATTTCCAAATCTTTGGGATCATCGCTGAAATAATCAGCCAAAAGGAAATCAGCAACACGAACAGCGGCTTCTCTGTTTTCTTCGGGACAAGCAGTGGTAACTTGCCATCTTGGAGTAAATCTCGCAACATAATACTGTGTTCTTGTAACTCCGTCAGGTCCTTCAAGCGGAGGAACAACAACGTATTCACCGTTTGAATACTCGTCGGTTGGAGAGTTAAAGGCACTAATACCACCTGAGGTTACAGAGCCAATTCTTGTTCCGTTTTCTGCTTGTGCCAATCCTTGATAAACCGAGTTTTTCTGTGCAAAAGTTTCTTGGTCTAAAAGACCAGCCTCATACAATTCATTCATATATGCAAGGCCGTCGTCAAACCCATCTTCAAAAACTCCGCTTTTTATCATTTTCTCATCAGTGTCCTCAAACAAATAGAGGAAACCCGGTGCACCTGTTTTGGCAAAAGGAGATAAGAGGAAACTCATAGGGTCGGTTCTCCAACCGCCAGCAGCAGCTGACACCAAAGGAATTTCATCGCTCGTATCACCATTTCCATTTGCGTCTTCGTCTTTGAATGCTTGAAGAACATCTTTTAACTCATCTGTGGTTGTGGGGAGTTCTTTTCCAACATTGTTAAGCCACGCCTGATTAATCCATAATTTTGAACTGTATTGTGTGTGATAACCTATTAGATATTGCAAAGAGGTGTAAATTCCACCGTCAGAAGAAGTTAACAAGGACATATTAACAGGAAGTTCTTCTTCGATTTTTGGCATATTTACAAGCCTGTCCCAATAGTCTTTGTAGTTCACAAGCAAGTTTTGTGCTGCATATGCACTCACTGTGCTTCCATCGCCCATAGGTATGTTTATTACATCGGGTGTTTCGTTTGGATTGTTTAATTTTAAGTTGAGTTTTGAAAGTGCATCTGCTTCTAAAACCGCTTCAATGTTCAGTTTAACATTTGTACTTTCTTCAACCCATTTAACCCATTCATTGTCCTCCATAATTATTGTTGCACCTGTTCCAAAATAAACATCAAGCTCAACTTGCTCTTTAACAATTGGAAGTTCTCCCGGAGCGTTGTAATTGCTTTCTTCTGCGTCGCCCCCTCCTGAAACTGTTCCTGCTGTGCTTGTGCCTCCTGTTTGTTGAGAAGAAGGATCTCCGCCATCGCTACTACAACCTGAGAATAAATTTGCGACTAAAAAAGTAGCGATAATTAATGTTGAAATTCTTTTTTTGTTGTTCATACGCTTACCTCTTTCGATTTTATTTATGTTAACCCTTTACAGAGCCAATCATCACACCTTTGACAAAATACTTTTGAATAAATGGATATACCAACATAACAGGAACTGATGCAACAATAATGAGTGCATATTTTAGTAAATCCGACATCCCTTGTAATGCTTCTATCAATTCTGCATCTGCACCGGACATATTAGACGGATCTATTGTATTTGCAATTAGTATTTCTCGTAAAATTAATTGTAATGGAAACAATTCTTTGTCGTCCAAGTATATCATGGCACTGAAAAATGTATTCCAATGTGAAACTGCATAATAGAGAGAAATA
>CAYJBU010000222.1:0-3639 GCA_964368155.1 uncultured Eubacteriales bacterium
TTGCAGATAACAAATCAAGTTCAGCTTCCGCTTTACTTCCAGCCATTTCGGTTGGTACTGGTGCAACTTCGGCGTCAGAATCTTCAAGTTGTATTGAAACTAAAGTCCCTGCTTGTACACGATAGCTATCAAGGTCTATTGATTCCAGTATGCCTGCTGATAAATCTTCACCCTGCGGTGTTGGCAGTTTTGGCACTAAGAAATTCAAGAAGATAGAAAGCTTCTCCCACTCAGGACTACCATAAGGTAAAATTGCACCCAAAAATCCATAAGTACGAACAAACGCTTTTGCTGCACTTTTAAATTCAATTTGTGCATCTTCTTCTAAATCTTTATAAAGAGAAGTGCAACTATCTAAAACATAATCTAGCTTATCACGTTCTGCTCCGTCTAAATACAACTCTACAAATGAATGGACGTCACCATCAGTATAAATTTGATGTTGCTCCATTGTTGATATTAAGTCATATAGCTTATTCGGGTCTGTTTCACCTGAAAGAATAGTTGTTCTATAATATCTCTCGAATGATTTTTGAATATCCTCAGTTTCGTTAGCAAAATCAAGTACAAATGTATCAAACTTTTGTGGGTGAGCACGATTAAGCCTTGATAAAGTTTGCACTGCTTTAATGTCTGATAGCATTTTATCTACATACATCGTATGTAAAAGTGGCTCATCATATCCAGTCTGGAATTTATCAGCAACTATCAAAAAGCGATAAGGCTCTTTTTTAAACTCTTTCTCAATTTGGTTACTAGGAAATCCGTTAACTGATGCCTCGTTTAATGTTTTTCCACCATACTCTTTATCGCCAGAGAAAGCAATAATTGGCTTAAACTGACTTTTTCTATCCTCTAATGATTTAGTTATTGCATAGTAATATTCAATCGCTCTTTCAATGCTACTTGTTACAACCATTGCACGAGCTTTTCCGCCTAATTTTCCTTGTGCAACTACTTGCTCATGGAAATGCTCAACAATAATATCTGCTTTTTTAGAAATAGCAGTAGGATTACTTTCTACAAATGCACGCAACTTTTTCTTAGCCTTCTTTTTATCAAATAGGGGGTCAGTTTCTACTACTTTTGCAAGTTTATAATAGCTTGAATAAGTAGTATAGTGCTTTAAAACATCTTGAATAAATCCTTCCTGTATCGCTTGTTTCATTGTGTATACATGGAAAGGTTTATGTTTAATTTCGCCACCATCTTCATAAGGTACACCAAACATTTCAAGAGTTTTATTTTTAGGTGTAGCAGTAAAGGCGAAATAGCTTGCATTTGTAAGCATTTTTCTGCCTTCAACAAGTTTGTTTATTTTATCTTCCGTATCCTCATCGTCATCGCTAGTGTAATCACCAGATAAAGCCATATTCATTTTTGCAGACATCGAACCACTTTGGCTTGAGTGTGCTTCGTCAATAATTATAGCAAAAGTTTTACCTTTATGATTTGTTCCTATATCTTCTAAAATGAATGGGAATTTATGCACAGTGGTAATGATAATCTTTTTACCTCCCTCAATAGCTGTCTTTAAATCGCCTGAACGTTCTGCCCATGCAACAGTGTTTGACACTTGCATAAATTGCTTTATGGTATCCCTGATTTGCTTATCAAGGTTTACTCTATCTGTAACCACAACAACAGTATCTACGATTGTATTTCCGTCTTTTTCAAGCCCTACAAGTTGATGTGCAAGCCATGCAATAGAGTTTGATTTACCACTACCAGCACTATGTTGAATGAGATATTTTTGCCCAACTCCATTGTCATAAACATCTGCAATCAGTGACTTCACAGCTGATAATTGATGGAAACGGGGGAATATTTGCGTATAGCTTTTCTTTTTTGTCTCAGGGTCTTCTTTTTCCACCACTTGGGCATAGTTTTCTATAATATTAGCAAGCTCTGTTTTTGTAAAAATCTGTTTCCATAGATAATCAGTCATTATACCATCAGGGTTTGGAGGGTTTCCAGCACCGTCATTATATCCTTTATCAAAAGGCAAGAACCACGACTTTTTACCGTCAAGTTTGGTACAGAACTTCACCCTTGCATCATCAATAGCAAAATGCACCATACAACGCTTGAATTGGAACAAAAGCTCTCTTGGGTCACGATCGGTTTTATACTGATATACTGCATCTTCCACATCTTGTTTTGTCAGTTGGTTTTTAAGTTCGCAAGTGATAACAGGCAAACCATTTATGAAGATACAAAAATCAAGGGCGAGTTTTGTGTTATCTTTGGAATACATAAGCTGTCTTGTAACACTAAAAATATTTTGCTCAAACAATTTCTTAGCAGTTTCGTTTTTCTCCGATGGAGTCATATAAAACATCACAAGGCTTGCAGGGTATATTTTCATTCCATTTCTAAGCACATCAATAACACCACGCTTTGCAATTTCACCTTGCAAACGAGATAAGAATTGATTATATTTCACTGAACTTTTTGTAATTCCAAGTTCATCCAATGCCTTTGGTTGAGTTTCCTGTAAAAAGCGAATAAGCCTTGTTTCGTCAATGGCATAGTCCTTGTTATAGTCGGAGTTCTGCCCTTGTTCAAAGTCATTTGCAGTTACTAAGTGATTAATGATTAAGGTTTCAAGACCTTGTTCTTTTGTGTTTGTGGGCATAAGGCTACCTCCTATCTTTAATTCTATCACGTAAATATCTTGCAATCATTTTTTTATAATTGTAATCAATATTTTCTGAGAAGGCATTGATAATAAAAGTATCAATGTTATTAAAATTCGTTGGTTTAATCTGCTCTTTTTTTAATAAACATTCAAATATTTGATTCCAAATTGCTTCCTTTTGCCTTGCATTTGAAATGCTTTTAAGAAACAGATGAATTGTTTCATAATAATGCGGTAACCATTTTGATTGATTAGCTAAATCAATAAAAGCTGACAGATTGTCTTCTTGGATAAAATCTTCTACATTAGCCCATTGGAAAGAGTAAAATTTTTCTTCTTCACTATCTTTTGATATTTTATGAACAGTATAGTTTGTATTCACTATTTCAGGAATAATACTATAAACATCTTCGCCAAAAACTATATTAGCTCCTTTAAACTTCTCTTCTAAAATAGTAGCGTTAACATATGCTGTACCAACTATTAATCTTTTAGTTAAACTCTCAAATCCGTGAGATGGAAGTTCATCATATGGACCTTTTGTTATAGCACACCTTAGCATTAATCCATTCTTAAATACAGATGTGGCGAACACAGTTTCTAATAAATGAAATAATTTACTCAAACTCTCTGGTGATGAATCAATAGTGTGTATTATTGCACAATCACTTACAATAAAACCGTTAATATCATAATTGACATTCAACCTCTGACTTTTCCAAGTTTGATAAATTATACTTGAGAACTTTGTTATAGTTTCTTGTGCCGCAGTGTTAGATTTTAATGCAATTTGCTTGAATCCTAAAATATCAACAAAAGCTACAAATTTTTCGTTAGGCATAACTATCCCTCCATTTTTTCCTCATCATCTTCAACATCTTCCGTTACATCCTCAACCGTCTCAAACTTAGGCACTGCCACATCTCGCACATCTACTTTACCAGTGACAACAGAGGAAATAAGGCTTGTTTTATATTCGCTTAAAAGTTCTATTTCCC
>CAYJBU010000223.1:0-3626 GCA_964368155.1 uncultured Eubacteriales bacterium
TTTTGCTCCATTTGAGAAGCTGAAACACCTAAATGAATTTGTGGTATTTTATCAACACCTTGTCTTTCATAGAGAGATGTGTATTTATATGATGTTTTTACTTATCGCGATAGTCCCCTACTTTTAGTTTATTTTTACCTTACTGAGATGACCTCTATAATCATCAAGTTCTTAGCTATTTCCTTATTGGGAGTTCCACCAATGTAACAATCTTAGAAAAATAAATAATCAGATTGAAATCTTCAAAAAAAAGTGCTATAATAACCTCGAATAATGGCCAAGATATCAACGCTTAATCACACTAATTAGGATAGGTAAGTTTTTAGATCAGGTAACAGTAACTCTTACATCAATGTGTATGATGATGATAATAATAAGAAATGAGAATAGCGATGAAAAAACCCAAAATAGGAATAACCAGTTCGATTTCACCAATGAAGTATCCAAATGCTTATTTATTGGGAGAAAACTATGTGAATTCTATAATTGACGCAGGTGGTATTCCGATAATAATTCCAACATGTGACATAGATTACATTGATGAATATGCAGATAGTATTGACGGATTACTTTTGCCCGGTGGTGAGGATATCAATCCGTTGCTCTATGGAGATGAACCAGTAAAAGAAGTTACATACATGAATGGAAGCAAGGATAGTTTTGAAATACAATTGGTAAAAAAAATGTTCATGGAATCAAAACCGATTTTTGGTATTTGTAGGGGTGCGCAGGTTATTAATGTTGCATTTGGTGGTACGTTAATTCAAGATATTCCGTCACAATCTGATAGCAAGATTTCGCACAGGCAATCATCACAGATTTTTGGCGAGCCGACACATACTGTTAAAATAAAACAAAACTCTTTAATGAACGAGTTGCTTGGTGACACGGTCTTAGTTAACAGTGTGCATCATCAAGCAATTGATAGTCTTGCAGATGGATTTTCCTCATCTGCACATGCGCTCGATGGAATTGTCGAGGCTATTGAGCACAAGAATAAACTATGCTATGCGGTTCAATGGCACCCCGAAGCCATGTATAAAAAGTATCATGAGTTTGCAAAACTTTTTGAGCACTTAATCGAGCTTTCAATTTTTTCTAGAAAAACAAATATTAGTAACACTTAAAAAGGATGGTAATGTTTATGAAATTAGGAACAGGATTTTTTGGAATTGACAAGCATTTATCAATTGAAGAGGAATTGCGTCAAATTGCAAAGGCGGGGTTTGAGACGCTAGATTACAACGGGACTTGTATTCTGGTGGGTAAAGATTCTCCTTTTTTAAAAGATAATTTTTGTGATTATGTTCAAAACATACGTGATTTAGCTGATGAAATCGGATTAACATTTAATCAGCTCCACGCGCCTATGTTTGGCTCTTTGGGCGAAGATGAATGCGAGTATAAAAAAGAAGTCATGAGAAGAAGCTTTGAGGTCGGTCGAATTCTGGGTGCTAAGTATAATGTAGTGCATCCGAGAATGAAAAAGGATGCGATTTGTGGAAGAAAATCACAGTATATGAAAGAAATAAATTTAAAGTATTATAATGATTTATTACCTTATTCAAAAACTTCGGGAGTGAAAATTGCACTAGAAAATATGTTTGGATATGATAGTCATCGAAAACATTATTGTGACAACACTATTTCGAATCCAGACGAAATAGTGGATTATTTAAATGCTTTGAAAGACGATAGTTATGTTTTTTGCGTAGATACAGGGCATTTTCACTTGCTCGGTCAAAATCTGGGAGACTGTATTCGTGCACTGGGTTCTCATGTAAAGCTTCTTCATGTTCATGACAATGACGGATTGGTCGATAAACATCAAATTCCGGGACTAGGCACAATTGATTGGTGTGATTTTGTGAATGCACTTAAAGAAATTGACTACAGCGGCGAGCTATGCCTAGAGATTGATTATGCTAATTCTATGGAAAATAACTTGTTTTCGCCAATGCTTAAATACGCAAATGATGTTTCAAGAATTTTGTTTGAAGAGTTTTTGGGTGATTAATCTATTAAGTCTAAGTAGTAATATTATCCTTGATATTGCGTAGGTTTTTTGTAGAAGAAACAAAGAATAAAACATAAAAGCTCGAGAAGCAATAAAAATATATAAAAATATAGGGCTAGGTAATAATAAATGTTATTAAAGAATGAAGTTATTATGATTAGAAAATTTGACCAAAATGATATTCCAGAGCTGTTTCGTTTGCTGTCTGACGATATTGTCATGGAGTACATTGAGGATGTATTCTCATATGAGCAAGCAGAGAAATTTGCATATGAGTATGGAATAACAGACACTCCTGCGATTTATGCTGTCGGTTTAAAAAATCAAATTTTCATCGGATACATAATATTTAAGCCATATGACAATTCTGGAGCATACGAAATTGGTTGGTTGCTCAAGGAAGAATATTGGGGCAAAGGATATGCATCAATGATTACTAAAATGCTAATTGATTATTCTAAAAAAGAAGAAATAAAGTCACTTGTTATTGAATTTGATAAACGACAAAAGGCATCTAAAGCAATTGCAATTAAATTTGGTTTTGAATTTATTAGGTTTGATAAAAATTTAATGGTATATTCCAAGTCTTTGTGATTAGCCACTAGAAAATCAGAACTTTGTGATGCTTTGTCATAACTAAGTTCTTTTTTTTGCAAAATTCGATGTTATTGGTGACTTTTAGCATAAGCTGTGATATAATAATTTAGGATAACCTACTCGTTAATATTCAAACCCTTTTCAAAAGTAATTTAAGAGCTTTTAACTTTATCAAAGTGATAAGAAGAGGATTTTATTGTGGTATATATGAAATCGAAAGGAAAGCAATATGAAAAAAATCACTAACATTGTAATAATTTCAATTTTGATATTAACTGGATTGCTCCTAAGTGTCTTATATTTTATGAGTGACTCGGGATTGCCACGAGGAGTAAATGAAGATTTAATTCATTTTAACGATGGATGGAAGTATAGTGCTGATGGTGGGGATTTTGTTTCCGTCGATTCATTAAGTGAAGTATCCGGCGTGAAAGCAGATGTTGTAGTTATTAAGAATACCATTCCAAATGTTGACGAGAGCAACAATGCGCTCCAATTTAATTTGTCACGTGCCCTTTTAAAGGTATATCATGAAGACGAATTAGTTTATATTATAGATGAAAGTAATTTATCCCCTGTGGGAAAATCTCCGGGAAATTTAAATGTTATTATTGAATTGCCAAATATGAGTGTGGGAGACGAGATTGCTATTGAACTTTGCCCGGTATATGGTGTATTAGAATTAGAGACTATATATTTAGGCAGTGAAAGCGCTAATATATATACTATTATTCAACGTGAATTTGGAAATCTCTTACTTTCTGCATTAATGGCTATTTTAGGGTTTGTTGAGATATTGATTTTTTGCTTTGTTGGAAGGAAAAACAAAAAAATATATATCTTACACATTGGGTTTTTCACTCTGCTTGCAGGATTATATACCTTTACAGTGCTTCCAATATTAATGCTGTTTTTGTCGGAACCTTATGTTGTTTCAGTCGCATCATATCTATTGCTAAGCTTACTGCCTATTCCATTCTTGTTTTTCCTAATTACTGCATATAACTTACGC
>CAYJBU010000224.1:0-3625 GCA_964368155.1 uncultured Eubacteriales bacterium
CCTAATGTTCTTATTAGCGGCGGAGACTGTGAAAATTGATGGTGTTAATCCCATAGATACATTCCAAGATATAATTCTTAAATTGCTACCAACAAGCGATGATGAGTGACTTAGATGATAAAAATAAATATTAATCCGGATATCTATTGTAAACGCAATAGATATCTTTTTTTTGCAAAAATTTCCCGAACCACAACTTACCTATTTGATATGATTAAGTCAAGATAAATAATAAAAAAGAAAGAAGGAACTAAGCATGAAAACTATTATCTACTGTGAAATAAGTGGTAAAGGCGAACACAGTTTTTATCTCAAGGCAAACAACGAAAAATATTTTCTTTTTCGTCAAAATTATCGTAAGAGTGTTCAAAAATATTTTATGAGAGGAATTAGAATTGAGGAAATCGGAAATTTTTCAAGATGTCATAAAGATTACTCCATAATAAGAACTCTTGATAAATTACCTATATATATTAAGTACTTGGAAAAGGAATATAGGCTTGTATTGCTCAATCAAACTAAAAAAAGAAATGAGAATTACTCTAATAAGCTACAACTTTGTGCGTAGCTTGAAATAAGAAAAATTTCCCGAAACGCAAAGTAACGATATAGTATGATTAAGACAAGATAAGTTACCACAAAAAACAAGAGAGGTGAGCGATAATTTAAAAATAAAATTATAAGAGTTTTGCAAAAATATATAAAAATGAAAGATGGTGATAATAAGAAAAAATTTCCCGAACCATAAATCATCTGTATAGTATGATTTAAATAAGATAAGGTGCTACAAAAAATTTGAAAGGCGGTGTAACTTTAACATCTATAAAAAATATAGGCAAGGAGCTGATAACAAGGAAACACTCACGAAACAATAAAATATGAAAGGAACTACAAAACATGACAAACAACAACAATTCAACTAACAATAATAAGGAGCTTACAGATATGACAAACAATAATAACAATTCAATTAACAATAATAAGGAGATTACAGAAATGACAAAAACTAAAAGTACAGGACTATCAATCGAAAACAGCTGGAGAGAATGCAAAATTATCAGAGATTCAATCATGGATTATTTAGCAAAAAATTCTGGATTAACACACTCAATTGAAACAATAACAGATACGTTGAAATTAAACGAACTTAGTGTTCTTGTAAAAACACTAACCCAAAAGCCTAAAGTAGCCTTTGTTGGTCGCTCTGATGTAGGAAAAAGCTCAATGATTAACACTCTTCTCGGCTCAGACAAAATGCCTACTTCATGGACACCTACTACTTCAATTGCTGTTTATATTAAGCACATAGAGGACAGGCCTTTTTACATAAGCGACGATGTGTGGGTGTTTAAGTCTGAAAAAAAATCAGGATTAAACGGAGAAATACTATTGTGGGATGATACTCGACTTGACGATGAAAAATATTGTCAATCTTTAAAACTTAATGGAGGCAGTTATCAAATACTAAAAGACTATGGAACTCGAAAAGGAGAATTTTACGCCCAAAACGAAGCAAGCACAGCAGTAGTTTTTGTAGACAGCCCAATTCTCAAAAATTGCGACTTTATAGACTTGCCCGGTTACGGCACCGGAGACAGAGCAGAAGATGATACCTTAACCCTAACAGCTACACAAAGCAAAAATATAGGTGCACTTATTTATCTGTCAATATCAAATGGATTTATGCGTAATGAGGATATTTTATATCTCCAAAATGCAATAAAGGATATAAACCACACCAATGCAGAGCCTTTATCAAATTTGTTTGTTGTAGCATCACAAGCACACTGCATTGATAATGGAAATGTTGAAGCATTAAAAACCATATTAGTTGACGGATGTGAAAGATTCGAAAGAACTCTTCCTGATAATTCATGGATAAAAGAATACTGTTCGCATGAAAAAATAAGAAGTCGATTTTTTACATATTCTTTAGATATAAAAGGATTGTGCACAGATTTCGAAAAGGATTTATCTAAGTATTTGTATATAAATTCAAAGGAGACTGCCTCCATAACACGTAATCAAATTAAATATTGGGCTAAAGAAAAAGGTGAAGATGTGAAAAAGATAGTCCAAGAGTTTGAGATGGTGTTGGCAGAAAGAGAAAAATCTAAAAAACTACTCAGCGAATATCAGAAAAATGAGCCCCAAAGGGTCTCGAAATTCAATGAAGATAAACGAAAAATTGACACGAACATAAAATCATATAAATATAAGGCAATTGAAAAAATTGAAAAATTTTATGATAAAACTTTGGATGTTGATGCCTTAGAAGAGTTAATGTATAAAAAAGATATTCGCAAGAAAAAGGAAGACATTGAGTTATTCAGTAATTATGTAAGCGGACTTTTACAAAATAAAACAGAAAGCATTTTAAAAAAGGAATCATGCAAACTTTCAGAAGATGTCGAAGGTTTCCTATCTTCATTCGACTCAAATCGCAAACCCGAAAATGCAGACAATATTTCATTTGCTGAAATTCCTTTTAATGCACAAAGGGCATTCGCAGCAGGGCTTGGTGGAGTGGCAACATTTGGTGCACTTGCAATATGGGCATCTACTTGTGGCAATTTAGGTGGATATATTCTATTGGCTAAAGGAGTAAGTTTATTATCAGCCATTGGAATATCTGTAGGCGGTACAGCGGCAGCTGCATCTGCAATTGCCGCTATCGGTGGACCTGTAGTTTTAGGAATTGGACTTGCGATTATGGCGGCACTATCAATTTTTGCAATATTCTCAGGTGGGTGGAGAAAACAAGTAGCAAGAAAACTTATTGCAGAGTGTGAAAACCAAAAAGTTCTTGAAAATCTTAAAGACAGCATTAATAAATTCTGGGACGATACTCAAAAAGCTTTTGACATATCGGCTGAAAATTTAAACCATGAATGGGTAAATCATCTCGAAGAATTGAAATCTGCAATAGAGGTAACAGATGTAGCTGAATTCAAGAGAAGAATCGACGAAATTAAAAAAGCAAATAGTTTTTTAGATGGAATCGAAAATGCTATTGAAGATAACTAAGAAATTGTATTTTAGCTGTCTTGTAAATTGAAAGTGAAAATTGCACACTATCAAAAAATTCCGGCATCGCCATGGTATAAAAAGTATCCATGAGTAGAAATTTTCTACTCATGGGCTTTTTGTGTATTTGGGGTTTTTTATTAAATATCACCTCTTTGATGCGATACTGCCTTCTCAAACGACACTTGCCCTCTGCTTGCTTTAACTTCTTTAATAACTCTTGCTCTGGTTTGTTTTAACTGCTCATCTGTTATCTCTAAACCATAAGCCATAATATTCATCATTATTCCTGTTTCCACTGCGAGTCTAAACAAATTAGATGAATTCCTGTTTTCTGATTCTGTAATAGCGGACTTTATCGCATTTAAAATCATAGGGTTTAAAAAATTCGTTTCTTTGTTTGTTGTAAGGTAGCTAATGTAAAAATTTATAGCTTTTTCTATAAATTCGGTTTGGCTGGAACAATTGTCGTTTTCATATAATGCCTTAATCATTGTCGTAGTTTCTGCTTCTAATCTTAGTGGGAAAATATTTCTGTCTTTTGCCATTATACCTCCATATATCATATTTGAAATGTCTATAACTCCCACAAACACTG
>CAYJBU010000225.1:0-1657 GCA_964368155.1 uncultured Eubacteriales bacterium
TGACCAGGGTCAAGAGAATGTGAGTTTATCTGCGAACCAATCAAAGCTCCAAAAAAAACTAAGACTATAAAGTTTTCGCTAGGAAAAACTGAGGAATAATCAGAAATTAAACCTAATACCGAAAAAATCACAAATAAGTATATAACTTTACCAATGAAAATAAAAAATAACTCAATCAAGTAAGATATTACAAGAGAAATCATTTTTATTGCTTTGTTTTTATAAAGAGAGTCTTTTAGAACTTTCTTTTACAGCAAAATTTCTCTCAAATGTTTTAAACATTTTCATCCCCCTTTAAAATAGAGATGATTTTATTTTTGAATTCTTTGCTGTCGAGTTCATCATGTTCAACTACTGACAAAACTCCATCATTTAATATTACTATTTCATCGCACAAATCAAGCGCTAGTTCCATTATATGTGTCGAAAAAATTACAATATGTTCACTTTTAATTTTTCTTAGAATATTTTTCATTTCTTCAGCAACTACCACATCAAATGCAGTCAGTGGTTCGTCTAACAATAATATGTCAGGCTTTGCAATGAAGTTTACTAGCATTTGTATTTTGTTCTTCATACCGTGGGAATAATCCTTGAGAAGTTTGTCTCTGTCGGAAACATCAAGAGAAACCATGTCTAAATACTCGTCTACAGTTTTAACTTCTTTGAGTTTATTTCCAGAAATTTCTATAAAGAACTTTATAAACTCTCGTGCAGTTAAAAAATCAGGAACAACAGGTGTGGAAACAACATATCCAATATTATCTATGGTTAAGGTTGATAAATTCCCATCTTTTTCAAGTGCAAACCCTCCCCCATCAACGTCAACATCTTCATTTATACAATTAAATAGCGTAGTTTTTCCAGCACCGTTTTTTCCTAACAATGCATAAATTTTCCCTTTTTCAAATTCAAAGCTAGCCGCATCTAGCACTACTTTTTCTCCAAATTTTTTTGTTACTTCTTTGACAATAAATTTCATTTAACTCATACCATCCCTCTTCAAATATAAGTTTTGCACAACATTAAAAGCGAACAAGTTCGCTTTTAAAAAAGTTTATATTAGTGTCTAGTAGGAAAGTTAGTTTTTTAAAAAAACTTACCAGTTTCCAAAACTTACCATCTCATCAAAATCTTTTCGCTTTTTTGACAGCATAGAATCATTTTTAGGATATCCTAAAGTTATCAGCATGCTTATTTTTACATCATCTGGTATCCCCATGTATTCTTTTATCCCATCTGAATCGAACAAACCAATAATACAAGATCCAAGCCCTTTATCAGTTGCGGAATAGCAAATAGTAGCAGCCGCAATGCCTGCGTCGTACTGGGCATAATGCTGAGAATCGCAAGTTAAGATGGACATTAATTTTGCTTTTGTTTCACACACAATAATAAAGCAAGGCACCTGTGATGTCCATTGATTTATAGGACTTCCTTCTTGTTTGATAAACTTAGAAAATTCTTTAGCTTTTTCTCCATCGCACACTACAAATTTCCACGGTTGAGAATTACAAGCAGATGGTGATTTGATAGCATCTTTCAATACCTCCGAAATAATTTCTCTGTCGATTTGTTTCTCTTGATATCCTCTACAACTTGCTCTCTTAGTACTTAATTCATTAAAATTCATAAAATAAATATTCCTTTCGGTAAA
>CAYJBU010000225.1:1757-3614 GCA_964368155.1 uncultured Eubacteriales bacterium
GCGAAACCTTTCGCGTTTTATTCTTCGTCTAACTTCAATACAGACATAAAGGCATCTTGTGGTACTTCAACAGTGCCAAGCTGTCTCATACGCTTTTTACCTTCTTTTTGCTTTTCAAGCAATTTTTTCTTACGTGTGATATCACCGCCATAGCATTTCGCTAAAACGTCTTTTCTCATTGCTCGGACAGTTTCTCTTGCTATAATTTTTCCACCGATGCATGCCTGCACAGGTACTTCAAACAACTGACGAGGTATCTTGTCTTTTAGTTTTTCACACATTTTCCTCGCCCTACTATATGCTTTTTCGCTGTGAATAATAAACGACAACGCATCAACAACGTCACCATTAAGCATAATATCAAGTTTAACCAACTTACTGGGAACATAGCCTATTAACTCGTAATCAAAAGAAGCATAGCCACGAGTTCTTGATTTTAATGCATCAAAAAAGTCATAAATTATCTCATTTAAAGGCAGTTCATAATGAATATCGACACGTTCAGTATCAATATACTTCATGTCTTTAAACACTCCACGCCTGTCTTGGCATAACTCCATTATGTTTCCAACATATTCTGACGGAGCATATATATGAGCGTTTGTCATAGGCTCTTTTGCAACAGATACTGTAGCAGGGTCGGGGTAATTCGTCGGATTATCAACAGCTGTTTCCACTCCATCAGTGGTAGTAATTTGATATACAACAGATGGTGCAGTAGTAATCAAATCAAGGTTATATTCTCTTTCGAGTCTCTCTTGAATAATCTCCATGTGCAATAATCCTAAAAATCCGCAACGAAAACCAAAACCCAATGCAATTGAAGTTTCAGGTTCAAAACTCAACGAAGCGTCGTTCAATTTCAGTTTGTCTAAGGAGTCGCGCAAATCTGAATAATGTGCGCCATCAGCAGGGTAAATTCCACAGAAAACCATTGGTTGAACTTCTCTATAGCCCGGCAAAGCCTCGCTTGCAGGATTGTTCTTGGTTGTGACTGTGTCTCCAACAAGAGCATCAGAAACGTTTTTGATAGAAGCCGCGATGTACCCCACTTGTCCTGCCTTTAACTCTTTAGTCGGTTCTAAACTTGTCGCCCTTAAAGTTCCGCACTCAACAACAGAGAATTCACTTCCAGTCGCCATCATTTTAATGACATCTCCGCTTTTTAGTGTTCCTTCTTTTATTCTTACATATACAATAACTCCACGATAAGTGTCATAGTATGAATCGAAAATCAATGCTTGCAATGGAGCATCAACATCTCCTACAGGTGGCGGGACAGACTCAACTATTCTTTCTAAAACTGCCTTGATATTAAGACCTGTTTTTGCAGAAACTCTTGGTGCATCCATAGCAGGAATTCCAATAATATCCTCTACTTCCTTAGCTATTTTCTCCGGGTCTGCACTTGGTAAGTCAATTTTGTTTAAAATTGGAACTACTTCCAGCCCAGCATCTACAGCAAGGTAAGTATTTGCCAGTGTTTGTGCTTCAATCCCTTGTGATGCATCTACAACTAAAACAGCACCCTCACAAGCTGCAAGCGAACGAGATACTTCATAATTAAAGTCGACGTGCCCCGGTGTGTCAATGAGATTGAATGTGTACACTTCGCCATCGTCAGCCTTATAATCAAGGGTGACAGCATGAGCTTTAATTGTAATTCCTCTTTCTCTCTCAAGGTCCATATTATCTAGCAATTGTTCTTCCATGTCTCGCAATGCTACGGATTGAGTTTGTTCCAAAATCCTGTCTGCAAGCGTTGATTTTCCGTGGTCGATATGAGCAATAATGCTAAAATTTCTAATTTTACTTTGATCCAAAATCATACATCCTTTAAAATATTTTCTTTTCTAG
>CAYJBU010000226.1:0-3599 GCA_964368155.1 uncultured Eubacteriales bacterium
AACTGAATATCTTGCAATTATTAAGATAACATAATCGCGCTAATTGTCGTAAAAAACAAATCCAATCCAACCTCAAAAATCCCACTAACCCCAATTAAATCCATCCCCTGACATCGTTATTGTCGTCAGCGTTGTCGTCAAAGCCTAAAAATTGCAAAAAATCACAAAAGTTAAAACCCTTGTAAACGTAGTGTTTACAAGGGTTTGTAGGTGCGACAAACAACCATAAGGGGCATGGAAAAACGCTGATATTATGCGGTTTTACAGCCAGTAAGCAATGTTAAAAATGAGAAAAACAGAAAACATCGCTATATTTTCAGCAAAAGGATAGAAAAATAAGATTAAACGCTTACTGAAAATGTGGGCGTTTTTTATGTTTAAAGCATCAACTAAAACTTTATGATAGTAATGATATTAGTTATAGATAGCTTCGGTAAAAATATCCCCTACAAATTTTCGCCACTTTGTTATTTCTTTTTCAGATGAAGACGGCTTTCTCCATTTATCATTTACTAAATACTGACATATTAGTTTAGCCAACATTTGGTGTAAAATACGAAGTTCGCCTTTTTCACTTTCAGAGAAAAGATTTCCTGCATGAACAAAATCATTTCTTTTTTCATATGAATCTCTTATTAATAAACACAAATCTTTCTGTTCTTTATCACCAATAGTTACAAGCCTGGGCCAAATAACAGATAATCGAAGCTTTTTTTCATTAAGCGATTCTGTTAAAAGTGACTCTGCAGCAGAAAATAAAAGCATTGTTGATAATGTTGTATCTCTATAATTCTCATATTGTTCCAACGATTTTGCAAATAGCTCTAGAGCATTTAAAAATTTATAGTACAACTCGTCTTCACACATATTACAGATGAATGCATTATAGAACGTGACAAATACGTTCTTATTATCGGTAGTTGATAAAAAATCTAAAGAGTACTTGCAACGAATTAAATTCCACCAACTCCTATGTCCAAATTGCCAGTTTTCTTCTCCCAAAATAGCTACATAATAATTGTCATCATACCATGAAGAAGTCATTTCAAAAATATCTTCCCTAGTTTCATTTGAATAAACCATAAGTTTTATAATCTGAAATACCTTTTGCGCAATAACTGGAGCACTTTTATGTACATTCGAATGCACATTGTCTATTTGCAGTACCAAGGTAGGATGCTTCAAAAAATCTTTTGATCTACTTTTCTTTGTATGTTCAATTGAGTCATTTATTCTATGTGTATCTAGTCCAGTAATTGTATGTATTTTATCTATTTTCTCAATTTCATCACCAGTTATAAAATGAAATTCATGAAAATGTATATCAGTGCTTAATCGTGCTCCATTTATAGGTATTAATAGGTAATGAGGTTTTTGATTTAATTCAAGTATTTTGTTAATGTATCCGATTAACTCTTCGCCTCTGTTTTCGTTAATATCTTTGGTCTTATAATCATCATTGATAAATTTATCTGTACACATAATCATTATATCGTCGCAGAACAAAGGATTGGACTTAAGGTTAGCATATAATTCTGACAATAAGTTTGAATATACTGAATCATCAAAATCTAATTCATTCTTATTATTTGATTTAGTAAAATTCCACGCATTTTTATACAATTGATTAATCTTGTTTTTCTTCATTTTTCTTTCTCCTGTTATATAGTAATATATAGGTGAAAAGTTGTGCAAAGATTCTTGTCTCCACACAAAAGTGTTTCTTATCGTCTTTGGAAACTATAAACCAAAATAGAATGGTCGAATAAATTACTGTCATCGTTGATGTCAATCAAAACGAGATGTTAACAAATTAAATTACAAGCTATTGATCACAAAAATGATGTGCATGAATTATTGGATTTATAAAATCATTCGGACCATAATTGCATTTTTCATTAATTAAACCAATATATCATTATGTTGAAATTTCTGTTGTGCTATCTTTTTGGCACTCTCATCAGAAAAATCTGCACGAATCAAAATACAATAATATAGAGTTCTCAATAGCTTTATATAAGTAATATAATTATCACTCCACTCTATTTCTCCAGTGTGCGTTATTGAATTTCGCATATCCACAAATTTTCTGATATCATTTTTAATATTCGTTTTTTCATCATCAGCAGTATTATTATTTGAACTTTTTTCCCAAAGAAAAATAATGCGTTCTTTAAGTGGAAGGTTTATATCCTTTATTGCTCCATATGCGGAATCGTATAGAGATGCTGAGGGATTACTTTCGGATTTTCTATGTTCCTTTACAGATTTTTTCAGTTGCTTTATTAAGCTATTTCGGGTAGCATCTATCGGAGCAGCATATTCCTTTATATCATATTCTATTTCAAGTGAGGTGCAGATATCGCCAACATCAGTATAACTAATAAGCTTAGCTCTTTCATTTGAAGATGGTAACATTGGCAAATATGGATTTTTAATATTTACAGAAAACAAATTGAATAGCTTAGGAAGGTCATCACTAAGATGTCCAAACTGTATGCTATGATCATGCCTTACATCGCAATAATCTTCGTAACCATCGTTTACATAAACCTCAGCCACATTATTAAACAATTCTAAATTTTTCTCGCCACTTTGAATTTGTAGTCTTTCTGACATATTTTTAGTTTGTTGCTGTATTTGAATATTAAATCCAACATTCTGTCTTCCTAGCAAAAACTGCAAAAATCCTTTTAATTGAAGATAACATTTACTTACCATTTCGAGTGGCTGTTTCTTATCAAAATAAATTCTCACAATAGAATTAAGGGTTCCAAGATTATTCGTATCCAATTTCCAGTGTTCATTATTTGCTGCAATAGAGTATTTTAGTTTAGCTTTAACGCCAGCTACGATGACATCAAAATCTCTTGTGTATGCTTCAAAAGGTTTAATTTTAATGTCGATTTTTCCTGGGTTTTTTACTTGTTCATTTAAATCATTTTCCTTAAATGGCTCCACTGCAAATTTAGGGTTATATGCAAGATTTATGCTTTCTCCGCTGAACAAAATTGCATCAAAAAACGAAAGTTCAAGCTCATAGTTTGCTTTAGCTCTAGGCAGGACTATCAAAGGAGAATAAAATTGATAACTTGTTACATCCGGTGAAAGCAAATATCGTGGTTTAGGCATTTGTGAAATTAAGAGTTTCGCAGAGATGCCACTATCTGTATAAAAATCTGAAAATCGAGAAGTAAAGTTTTCAGGTTCAAGGCCGTAGACACCCTTAAGCGAGCTAAGTCCTGCCAATTCGTTTACTTTATCTGGGAGTGGATTTCTGTATCCATTCTCATTGAAAGGATATTGTGGAAAAATTAAACAATTGTGTTTATCAATAGTAGAATTAAAGAACATATCACATATCTTTATATACCCATTATATATTTCACTGTTTTTCATAAATGGCTGTTACTCCTTAATAATTTATTTTGATGGAATTATTTAAGAAAAATCACTTATGGTAGTAAACGATATGCTATAAGCAAGATATTGACGAGTTAAATAAAAAATTAAAACACCTGCCATTATGACAGGTGTTCGAAATAAATATTACCCGCCAAAATACACAACGGTACTTTAGCATCGTTGTATATAATTAT
>CAYJBU010000227.1:0-3272 GCA_964368155.1 uncultured Eubacteriales bacterium
AATGTCAATAAATAAATCAAAAATAGCTAATTTTTCTCAAATCATGATAATAAATGGCAAAGGTTTATCTAATATATATAGTCAAACCAATACGAAACCCAAACAGACCAGCAGGTAAAAATCCGTTTAACTGCGTTGTCGTCAGTCGCAATAGAGCAACTATTACTCCCTCCTCCGCCTTGTTAAACAAAATTTTACCTTTGCTGTCTTTGTACGTTTTTTGTATTGGTTCGACTATATTTTATTTTATATAACGTTCTTGAATGTCAAAACGTCTAATATAATCCCATTTCACTTGTCTTTCTTCGGGAGGTGTATGCCACACGCCCCATCTTAACCCTTCGAGAGGAGATTTGTCTCCATCTTTAGTTCTGAACAACCCGGCTGCTGCAGGACTATGATTAATCCTTGCCATGATTTCAAAGTTAATTCCATCTTTTGCGTACTGGATAGTGCCTTTTTCAGGTCCATCTCTGTTTATCATAGCTGCCATGCCACCCATATATTCCCACATAATTATCTCATGACCACTGTTAGAAATCGGATTATACTCACTGGGGATATACGGACCTTCAACTTTATCTGAAATAGCCACTCCCCATCTGGTGTTAGTTCCAGCAAAGTCAACATGAGTGTTTCTGTCTTTTTTAAGACCGCATTTGTAATACAAGTAAAATTTTTCTTTGTAATAAAAAAGAGTTGGGTCATGTATTGCCCCTTCTAACACCACATCATTATAAGTCTCATAATCATCAAACCAGTGTCCGTCTTTTGGCCTTTCTAAAATTGGCTTTTCGCTTTTGGTCCAAGGTCCGTCTGGGCTATTCGCTACTGCTATTGCAACTTTTTCATGAGTTCCAACATATACACCTTTTTTTTCGATACATTGATAAACTAAATAATACTTATCTTCATGTACGAGTATTTCAGGAGTGCAAACAGTTCTTTCGTCATATGAACCATCTCCACCACGAGGCACCGCAACCCCTCTTTCTTCCCAGTTATATCCATCTTTTGAAACGGCATAACAAATGTCCGCATAATCCCACGGAAAAGTTTTTGCAAGAGGGTCACTCAAATCGACCCCGCTTGCACCAATACTTTTTGTGTACCAAACATAGTAAAGTCCGTCAATTAAAAGAATTGCGCTAGGGTCTCGACGATAGACACCCTCTTCAAGTCCGATTCCTTTTACATCGCTGTATTTGAATTGGCAGTACCACTCGCCATTTCCTTTTGGGTAGCCTGCTGCTCTTTTTGATGCTGCACTCATTTTCATAATGCTAAAATTCCTTTCTTATAGCCTCAAAATTATAGTCGAACCAATACAAAAAACGTACAAAAACAGAAAAATTTTACCTGCTGGTCTGTTAAGGTTTTGTATTGGTTTGACTATAACTATCACAATTATAATAGGGGGCTGATTTAGCATCAACCCCCTTGTGAGTATAATTGAGTATTTGAGTATAACAATAAGTCAATGTTATTTTTTAAATTAAGTATTTTTTACTGTTTCTTTAAATTTGATAATTTCTCCGCTAACCAAAACGATTTCTGCTTCCCATACGTCGCCATCTTTAGTTTCAACTCCGCCTTGTCTCCAATTGCAGTTGAAGTTGACTGTGAAACTCTCGTCATAGCAAACATAGTATAAATCACCATTTTGGTAAAATCTAACAAAATCAATTGTTTCAGGATATAAAGAAGCTACTCTTGGGAAACGAATTCCGTTGTGGTGCATATGTGGTTCTAATCCTTGGAAATAATATTGCTCGCTGAATGGAATTTCTTCTTGTGGAATACCAATCATGTCAGCCATACGCCATGCAAAATACTCGTCCTCGCCTTTGGTAATCTCCCAATATGTAGGAACTTCTTGTTTTGTCATGTTGTTGTAGTATCCCCATGAAGTCGCTAATTCCTCGCAAACTTTAATTTGACCGATAGCTTGACTGTCCTCGTTAATCACAACAGGTTTGTTTGGAGAATAACCTCTAACTCTTCTGATATGATTATATAGTTGAGTTCTTGATTCACCATTGCCGTGAATTAAAATAATGTCGCTAGCTTTGCATATTTCCTCACTTGCAAAACCGCCTCCTCCGCTGCAGCCTACAGGAATATTTCCACTATAGTCTTTTGCGATGTCAAGCAATGCTACCATTCCTTGTGGTTCATATATTATAGGACTGGTTTTAAAAGGTCTGATATTTTGCTCGTTGGCTATTTCAATGATAACATTGGTATAGCCTTTTTCTTTAAGGAAAGTACCCATTGTTTTTACAACGTTGATTATAGCTTGAGCTCCGTCCAGCTCATGCAAATTTTCGCTGTAAAAATAACTGACAATTACAATCATTCCCATTTCATCGCAAGCAGTAATAACCTTGTCCAAGCGATTTAAGTAGTCGGGATTAACTGTTTTTCCATCTGGAGAATACGGGTTGTTATACAAATCTCTGCCTGCGATTGTAAAGCAGTTTCCGCCACCTTGCATACCGACAGTAATTGCACGCATACCCTTTGCATACCAACTTGGAAGTTCTTTTATCATGTCATCGGTATTTTTTTGTGGGTCGAAAGTCTGTCCGTAACGGTTAAACCTTTCTGCGTCTTTTTGAGTGTCAAAAATACCTTGGATATGTCTGCTGTTCATCAATAATCCGTGCATTTTAGGTTTTGTACCCTCAATTTCGGAATATGTTAGTTTTCCGTTGATTTTGAACAACTCACCATCAATTGTTAATATAGTTTTGCTCATTTTCATAATCATCCTCTACAAATAAGATAAACATATTACATAAACTCCATTTTCTATATTATCACTTATTAAAGTAAAATGCAATAAAAAAAGGATATTTTTTATAAGATAAATTATCCGAGCTCATATAAACTCGGTTAATTTAACATTAATTTGCTTAATTAGTACAAAGATAAGTGCCAATCAAAGTTTGGATTTTCACCACTTCTCTCATATTTCATTTCTGTGATACTGTCATCATCAAAAGCTTTTAGCGTATCCAAAAAGCCATTTGCGCATAATTTTTCGTCTAATTCTTCACGCCTCATCCAAGACACTTCACCCTCTTCGGAAGAAATTAACTTCCCACTAAATTTATCAGTTTTGAAAAGAATGACAATGTATCTTTCGTCTGCTTCGGTCAAAAATTGTTTAATTCCACATAATTTAGGTTCGTAAATACTCAGCCCTGTCTCTTCAAAGACTTCACGTTTAACTGCTTTTACGAAAGACTCATCTTTTTCCACGTGAC